>JAYSXN010000191.1:0-1727 GCA_043717405.1 Gammaproteobacteria bacterium | reverse complement strand
TCGCCTACACGCAATCCTTCGAGGCGGCCGATCCGGCCGACTATGGATGCGATGCAGCAATCGAATTCCCGCCAAACAATTCCGCCATCCCGCTGGTGACGAAAACCTGCCGCACCAATCGCGATTTTGCCGGCAGGATCTATGACTGGTCGGTCCTGCTGGAGCGCAGCTATTCGTATAGCGCCAAGCCGTACACGATCTTCCGCGGGATCTGCCCGTCATGGGACAACACCGCCCGGCGTGGGATCAATGGCGCCATCCTGATCAACAATTCGCCGGCAAAATTCACGCAGTGGGCAGCGAACGCCGTTCGCGAGGCCAAGAGTCGCTTCCCTGATCGCGACAAGCGCTTGGTGTTCGTCAACGCCTGGAACGAATGGGCCGAGGGCGCGCACCTGGAGCCTGACCAGCGCTACGGTTATGCGTGGCTGGAAGCGGTGCGCGTGGGCTTGGCCCGCAACGCCGACCCGGTGCAGCCGGTGAACAGCCACTGCAGTCCCGCGCTGCTGGTGGATGTGCAACACCTCCAGGGGTTCGACGAGATCCTCGTCCACCTGAAGGACTTGCCCGAGCGGCATTCCTTGTTCATCACCACGACCCGCGATCTTTCCGAATTCGTGCAACGAGCGCTCGAGGCGACGGGCCGGCCGTTTTCGCTCGCAATCGTCGACGACCATCACGACCTGCCGGTGAGTTTCATGGCCCGACTGGCCGCTGTTCGCGAACAGGACTGCCCACTTTTCGTGAAGCTTTCGGTCGTGTCGTACCAGATTCCCGCAGAGCAGCTTGCATTCTTGTCGCCTGACTTCCTCGAAAGATCAGTGGGCAGGTTCGCGGCTGAACCGGCGCTTGGCATGCTCTGCCCGGACAGCGAGCTGGTAGGTCCGATGGCAACGATGTCACCGGCGCTGGAGGATCTGTGCGCGCGGCTCGGTCTGGGCGGAGATATTGTCCGCGAGGCAGACCGCTGGCGTGGCGGTGTATTCATGGCGCGCACCGAAGCGATTGCGCCATTGTGCAGCCTGGCGTTCACCCGCAGGCAACTGCGCGGCACGGCGGGAGCGCAATCAGAAGCAATGGAATCGGTGGTGCTGCAGGGCGCGGCAATGAGCGTGCTGGCAGCGGGCAAGCGCGTGGCCGGGGCGAGCTCTGCCTCGGTGGCTGGCAAGAAGCCGCGGGTAGTGCTGGTGTCCCATGACGCGCATCCGCACGGCGCACAGCTGCTGGCATTGAACATGGCCCGCTCGTTTGGCCACCTCGGTTTCGATGTCGATTTGCTGGTGCTGGGTCCCGGGCCGCTGATGGACCGCTTCCGCGAAGTTGCCAGCGTGCACGAGCTCGATGCGGGATTGCCGAACTCACGCGTGGTTCGACTGCTTGCGGCCCTGCGTGATGCCGGTGCAGCCTTCGTCATTGCCAACACCACGGTTTCCGGCTCGATCGTGCAGATGTTGAAGCAGGCGGGCTTTCAAGTGGTGTCGCTCATCCATGAACTGCCGGGCGTGCTCAATTCCTACAAGCTGCAAGACCAGGCACAAGCCATTGCCGCGCACGCCGACTCCGTGGTTTTCCCGGCGCAGATCGTGCAGCAAGGCTTCGAGGACTTCATCGGCAAGCCGCTGGCTCAAGCACTGGTACGGCCGCAGGGCCTGTACTTGCGTAGCCCCTACCATGCCGATTCAGCGCGCGCTTCCGCCCGGCGAAACGTGCGCCAGCGGCTTGGGCTC
>JAYSXN010000020.1:0-7522 GCA_043717405.1 Gammaproteobacteria bacterium | reverse complement strand
GGCGGTTATAATTTGCAATCTCAAGACCTTCTATCGCGGATCCCATGGAACTCAATCTCGATCGCCTGCGCATTGCCGACCTGAAGAGCCGGCTGGATTCGCTTCGGGGGTATCTTTGACTTCGATGCCAAGGTAGAGCGGCTCGAGGAAGTCAGCCGCGAACTGGAAAACCCGGCAATCTGGAACGACCCCGACCGAGCGCAGGCGCTGGGTCGCGAGCGCTCGGTCCTTGAAAAAACCGTGACCGGAATCCGGCAGAACAGCGACGGCCTGGTCGAAGCCGACGAGTTGCTCGACATGGCCGAAGCCGATGACGACGAGTCCACCGCGAAGGCGGTCATCGAGGATGTGGAGCGCATCGCGGCGCAAGTGGAGAAACTCGAATTCCAGCGCATGTTCGCAGGTGAGCTCGACGCTGCCAATTGCTTCGTCGACATCCAGGCAGGCGCCGGTGGCACCGAAGCACAGGACTGGGCGGAAATGCTGCTGCGCATGTACCTGCGTTTTTGCGAAACGCGAGGATGGAAGACAGAGTTGATGGAAGTCAGCGCAGGCGATGTCGCAGGCATCAAGAGCGCGACGTTCCGGGTCGAGGGCGAGTACGCGTTTGGCTGGCTGAAGACCGAGATCGGCGTACATCGCCTGGTGCGCAAGTCGCCATTTGATTCCGACAATCGCAGGCACACCTCGTTCACTTCTGTGTTCGTCAGCCCGGAAGTGGATGACGACATCGAGATCGACATCAACCCGGCTGATCTGCGTACTGACGTCTATCGATCCTCGGGCGCCGGCGGCCAGCACGTCAACAAGACCGAGTCGGCGGTGCGGATCACCCATATCCCGACCAACACCGTCGTCGCCTGCCAGACCGGCCGCAGCCAGCACGGCAATCGCGACACCGCGATGAAGATGCACAAGGCCAAGCTGTTCGAGCTCGAGGTGCGCAAGCGCAATATCGAAAAAGATGCGCTGGAAGCGACCAAGTCCGACATCGGCTGGGGCAGCCAGATCCGCAGCTACGTGCTTGACCAGAGCCGGATCAAGGACCTGCGCACGGGCGTTGAGCGCACCGACACGCAGAAAGTGCTGGATGGCGACCTTGACGAATTCGTCGTGGCCAGTCTGAAGTCCGGCCTCGCGGCTGGATCCAAACGTCTCGACGCGGCCTGAACTCGATTCCCAGGCGACCCACCGAGCGCAACGCAACTCCCGCTGCATGAAGCACCGCGACGCAAGCCGCTTCCAACCCAAGTTGAAGTCATGAACCAAATCGCCCAGATCGACGAAAACCAGCTCATCGCCGAGCGCCGCTCCAAGCTCAGGGCGTTGCGCGAGCAGGGCATCGCGTTTCCGAATGACTTCAAGCGAGCCGAGTACGCGCAAGATCTGCACGACGAGTTTGCAGACAAGATTGCATGGCCGGCAGAAGCGCTCGAGGCCACTGGCCGCCGCGTGCAGATGGCCGGTCGGCTGATGGCCAAGCGCGTGATGGGCAAGGCCAGCTTCGCGCAGTTGCAGGACATGAGTGGGCGCATCCAGCTGTACCTGTCGGCAAGTGACCTGGCTGCGGCCTACGAGGCGTTCAAGGGCTGGGATGTGGGCGACATCGTCGGCGTGGCCGGAACGCTCACGCGCACTCGCACTGGCGAATTATCGGTGAAGGCCGACACCCTGCGCCTGCTCACCAAATCGCTGCGGCCACTGCCGGACAAATGGCACGGGCTCTCGGACGTGGAGCAGCGCTACCGCCAGCGCTACGTCGACCTGATCGTCAATCCGGAAGCACGCGACGTGTTCGTGAAGCGTTCCAGAATAGTTTCGGCGATGCGCGGCTGGCTCGACTCGCGGCGGTTCCTGGAAGTCGAAACGCCGATGATGCATTACATACCTGGCGGCGCCACCGCCAAGCCATTCACCACGCATCACAACGCACTCGGCCTTGACCTGTATCTGCGCGTTGCACCGGAGCTGTATCTCAAGCGCCTGACCGTCGGCGGTTTGGAGAGGGTGTACGAGATCAACCGCAACTTCCGCAATGAAGGCGTGTCGACCCGGCACAATCCTGAATTCACCATGCTCGAATTGTACGAGGCCTACGCCACCTACCATGAGGTGATGGACCTGACCGAAGGCATGATCCGCGACATTGCCGCCGCGGTGCTGGGCACGACGCAAGTGCTTTGGGAAGGCCAGGCGATAGATCTCGCGCCCGCGTTCCGGCGCTGGTCGATGACCGACGCGGTGCTGGAACACAATCCGGAGATCAGCCGGGGGCAGTTGCGTGACCTCGATGCGATGCGTACGCATTGCCAGCGCCTGGGTGTCCGTTTCAAGCCGGGCCATGGCTGGGGCAAGTTGCTGCTCGAAATTTTCGAAAAGACCGTCGAGCACACGCTGGTGCAGCCGACCTTCATAACCGACCATCCGGTCGAAGTCAGCCCACTTGCGCGCGCCAATGACGAGGATCCGCAGCTTACCGATCGATTCGAATTGTTTGTCGGCGGCCGCGAACTGGCCAATGGATTTTCCGAACTCAACGATGCCGAGGACCAGGCGGCGCGCTTCAGTGCGCAGGTCGAGGCGAAGGAGGGCGGTGATGACGAGGCGATGCACTTCGACGCTGACTACATCCGTGCGCTCGAAGTCGGGCTGCCGCCCACTGGCGGGCTGGGTGTTGGCATTGATCGGCTGGTGATGCTGCTCACCGATTCGGCATCCATTCGTGACGTGTTGCTGTTTCCGTACATGCGGCCAGAAGCCAGCGGCTGAGGCGTCCCAGGCCGGTCGCGCCGGCTGATTCAGGCGCGATCAGCTTTGGCGTATGCCCGAGCGAAGGCCATGCGCATCACGCGGCTACCTTGCCGCTGTCGCGCAGTTCGCGGCGCAGGATCTTTCCGACATTGGACTTCGGCAATTCATTGCGGAATTCCACGATCCTGGGGTGCTTGTAACCGGTCAGGTTTTCCCGGCAGAACGCCTTGACCTGTTCCGCGGTCAGCGTCGGATCCTTGCGCACGATCACCACCTTCACCGCCTCGCCGGAATGCTCGTCGGGGACCCCAACCGCGGCCACCTCGAGCACGCCCGGCATCATCGCCAGCACGTCCTCGATCTCGTTGGGATAGACGTTGAAACCAGAGACCAGGATCATGTCCTTCTTGCGGTCGACGATGAAGAAGAATCCGTTCTCGTCCATGCGCGCCATGTCGCCGGTGTGCAGCCAGCCGTCGGCATCGATCACCATCGCCGTTTCTTCCGGGCGCTGCCAGTAGCCAGCCATAACCTGGGGGCCGCGTGCGCACAGTTCGCCGACTTCCCCTTGCGCCAGCATGTTGCCAGCTTCGTCTTTCAGGCAGCAGTCCGTGGACGGAATGGGTACGCCGATGGAGCCGTTGAAGTTACTCAGGTTGAGCGGGTTCATGCAGCAGGCCGGCGAGGTTTCCGTGAGTCCGTAGGCTTCCACCAGCGTCGTGCCGGTCACCGCCTTCCAACGTTCGGCCACCGCGCGCTGCACCGCCATGCCGCCGCCAAGCGCCAGGTGCAGTGTCGAGAAATCGAGAGCCTCGAATCCCGGCGTGTTCAGCAGCCCGTTGAAAAGCGTATTGACGCCAGTGATGGCCGTGAGCCGGCTGCCCGCTATCGCGCGCACGAAGCCCTTCATGTCACGCGGATTGGTGATCAGGAAATTGAGTCCACCGAACTTCATGAAAACCAGGCAATTCGAGGTCAGCGCGAAGATGTGGTATAGCGGCAGCGCGGTGATGATGACTTCCTTGCCCGGAATACAGTCGCGGCTGATCCATGCCGATGACTGCTGCATGTTCGCCACCAGGTTGCGGTGGGTCAGCATGGCCCCCTTGGCCACCCCAGTGGTGCCGCCGGTGTATTGCAGGAAGGCAATGTCGTCCGGGCGGATGTCGACGCTGGCGACCGGTCGGGCCTCGCCCAGCGCAAGTGCATCATTGAAGTTGACCGCCCCTGGCAACAGATAGTCCGGAACCAGCTTCTTGATATGGCGCAGGGTGAAGTTGACCAGCGCGCGCTTGGGGAAACCGAGCAGATCGCCAAGGCCGGTGATGACTACGTGCCTGACCGCGGTTTCACCGATGATCTCGGCCAGCGTGTGCGCGAACATGTCCATCACCACGATGACGGCGGCGCCGGAATCGATCAGCTGGTGGCGCAGTTCGCGGCCGGTGTACATCGGATTGGTATTGACGACGGTAAGGCCCGCGCGCAGGACGCCGAATATCGCAATCGGGTACTGCAGGATGTTGGGCATCATCAACGCAACGCGGTCACCCTTCTTGAGCTGGAGTTCATTGAGCAGGTAGCTGGCAAAGCGAAGGCTCAGGCGGTCCACGTCCTCGTAGCTGAGTACCCGGCCCATGTTGCTGAAGGCCGGATTGTGGTTGAAACGTTCACAAGCCTGGGTAAGTACCGACACGATGGACGGAAATTCGTCTACATTGATCTGCGCCGGCACATAGTCCGGATAACTGGCGAGCCAGGGACGATCGATGGTCATGCCGGAAATTCCTGTGGATTGCGCGCGAGGGTGCAGGCCATGACGCTGCCTGCAAACCTTGGACTTCGCTGGATTGGAGCACAGGCTCCAAATGCTGGCAAGGCAGGCGGGCTGGACTGCAGGGCGCTGTTGCGTTGCCTGCTGTTGGTCGCGATGGCCTTTGTTGCAGGTTGCCACCGCGATCCGCCGGAGCGGGCCCTGCGCAACACCATCGCCGCCATGCAAGCAGCCGCCGAGGCTAATGACAGCACTGCCTTGTTTGCCCCGATTGCCGAAGACTTTGCCGGCTCGGAAGGCATGGACCGTCAGGCATTCCGCCGCTACGTAACCTTGCTTGGGCTGCGCAATGCGAGGGTAGGCGTGAGCCTTGGGCCGATCGAGGTGAAGCTGTTCGGCGATCGCGCCAGCGCACGCTTCACGGTCGCGCTCACCGGTGGCGCCGGGCTGCTGCCCGAACGCGCCCAGGTGTACAACGTGGATAGCGGGTGGCGGATGGACGGTGGGAAATGGAAGCTGATATCGGCGCGCTGGGAAGCGCGCCTGTGAACACTGCGACCCAGCTCAGGCGGCCTGTCGGGTAGCCAGTTGGCGCAACACGTAATGCAGGATGCCCCCGTGGCGGAAGTATTCCACTTCCTTGGGCGTCAACAGCAGCACCTGCGCGCGGAATGACACCGCGGTTCCATCAGCGCGCATCGCGCTGATGTCGGCAATCCGCCCGGCACCATCGCGCAAGCCGGTGATATCGAAGGTTTCGTCACCTTTCAGCCCCAGCGACAACGCATTCTGTCCGCCCATGAATTGCAACGGCAGCACGCCCATGCCAACCAGGTTTGAGCGGTGGATGCGCTCGAAGCTTTCGGCGATCACTGTCTTCACGCCGAGCAGCATGGTGCCTTTCGCCGCCCAGTCGCGCGATGAACCGGTTCCGTACTCCTTGCCCGCAAGTACCACCAGCGGCACCTTCTCCGACTTGTAGCGCATCGCTGCGTCATAGATCGACAGTGGCTCGGCGGACGGATAGTGGATGGTGTTGCCACCTTCCTCGCCGCCCAGCATCAGGTTGCGGATGCGGATGTTGGCGAAAGTGCCGCGAACCATCACGTCGTCGTTGCCGCGGCGCGAACCGTAGGAATTGAAGTCGGAAGGCGCGACGCCGCGCGATTGCAGGAAGCGCCCCGCCGGCGAATTGGCCTTGATGTTGCCGGCGGGTGAAATATGGTCGGTAGTGATGGAATCGCCGAAAATGCCGAGCACGCGCGCGCCGTGGACATCGGCGATAGGCGTGACTTCCATCTGCATGTCATCGAAGTAGGGCGGGTTCTTGATGTAGGTGGAGTCGCCGTCCCACGCAAATGCCGCGCCATCTGGCGAGGCGATCTGGTTCCAGCGCGAATCGCCGGCAAACACATTGGCGTAGTTGTGCTTGAACATCTCAGGCCCGACGGTGCGCGCGATGAGGTCGCCGACTTCCTTGTTGCTCGGCCAGATGTCGCGAAGATACACGGGCTCCCCGTTGCTGCCGGTGCCCAGTGGTTCCTGGCTCAAGTCGATGTCGACCGTACCAACGAGCGCATAGGCGACTACCAGCGGCGGCGAGGCAAGGTAGTTCATCTTAACCTCCGGATGCACCCGGCCCTCGAAGTTGCGGTTGCCAGACAACACCGACGCAACCACGAGGTCTTCGGCCGCGATCGCTTTCGACACCTCGTCGGGCAGGGGCCCGGAGTTGCCGATGCAGGTCGTGCAACCATAACCAACCACGTAGAAACCAAGTTTCTCGAGGTCGTCGAGCAGGCCTGCCTTGATCAGGTAATCGGTCACGACAAGGGAACCGGGGCCAATGGATGTTTTTACCCAAGGCGCGCTCTTCAGGCCCTTGGCCACTGCATTGCGCGCGACGAGTCCGGCAGCGAGCATCACGGCGGGATTGGATGTGTTGGTGCACGAGGTGATGGCCGCTATGACAACGCTGCCGTCGCCAAGCCGGCCATTGCGCCCCGCTGCCGGGGCATGAGTATCGGTCACCTCGGCGCATGCCGGCTTGGCGGCGAGATGATCGGCCTGCGGCTGGTCGCCACCTTCCGAATCGAAGCGCTGCACTGACTCGCGCGCGGGCTTGCGATGGGCCACCAATCCGACCAGGTTGGTAGTGAAATTGGCTTTCATGTCGGTTAGCAGCACCCGATCCTGAGGGCGCTTGGGGCCGGCCAGCGAAGGCAGCACGGTCGCCATGTCCAGATGCAGCGTTGCGCTGTATTTGGCCTCGACATCTGTGCGCCACAGACCCTGCGCGCGCGCATAGGCCTCGACCAGGCGGATCTGATCTTCGCTGCGGCCGGACAGGCGCAGGTAGGTCAGAGATTCGCCATCGATCGGGAAGATGCCGCAGGTCGCGCCATACTCGGGCGCCATGTTGGCGACGGTGGCGCGATCGGCCAGCGGCAGGTAGTTGAGTCCGTCGCCATGAAACTCCACAAACTTGCCGACCACGCCCAGCGAGCGAAGCATCTGCGTAACCGTCAGCACCAGGTCGGTGGCCGTGGCACCTTCGGGCAGCTTGCCGCTCAACTTGAAGCCGACCACTTGCGGGATCAGCATCGAGCTCGGCTGGCCAAGCATGGCCGCTTCGGCCTCGATGCCGCCTACGCCCCAGCCCAGCACGCCGAGACCATTGATCATTGTGGTATGCGAATCAGTGCCGAAGACGGTATCGGGAAAGGCATAGCGGACGCCGTCGATGTCGCGTTCCATGACTACCCGCGCCAGGTTTTCCAGATTCACCTGATGCACGATGCCGGTGTTGGGCGGCACCACCTTGAAATTATCGAAAGCCTTCTGGCCCCAGCGCAGGAAGCTGTAACGCTCGCCATTGCGCGCGAATTCGATCTTGCCGTTGATGTCGAGGGAGTCGGACTTGCCGTACGAATCAACCTGCACCGAATGGTCGATGACCAATTCGGAGGGGATCAGGGGATTGATATTGGTTGCCGA
>JAYSXN010000190.1:0-5268 GCA_043717405.1 Gammaproteobacteria bacterium | reverse complement strand
GCCGGCTCGACCGCGACACCTCCGGGCTGTTGCTGATGACCGACGACGGCGCGTTGCTGCATCGGATCACCGCACCCAAGGCGCGCCTGCCCAAGGTTTACGAGGCCACCATCGCCGAACCATTGCGCGGCGATGAAGCGGAAACGTTCGCGAGCGGCACCTTGCTGCTCGAAGCGGAAAAAGAGCCGTTGGCGCCGGCGCATCTGCAGGTCATGGAGCCCAGGCGCGTGCGCATCACCTTGATCGAAGGCCGCTACCACCAGGTGCGGCGCATGTTTGCCGCGGTCGGCAATCATGTCGAATCACTGCAGCGGATATCGATCGGCGGCCTTGGCCTGGACGGCGTCGAGGCATCCGGAAGCTGGCGGCTGTTATCGACCGCCGAGCTGCAACGGGTCTTTAAGTCGGAACCAGATTAGTCGCGGAAATTCTCGAACTGCAGCGGCAGCTCGAACTCGCCCTGCTTGATCACTGCCATCGCCATCTGCAGGTCGTCGCGTTTCTTCCCCGTGATGCGTAGCTTGTCGCCGTTGATCTGCGCCTCGACCTTGATCTTCGCGTCCTTGATGGCGGCGATGATTTTCTTGGCGATCTTCTGCTCGATGCCCTGCTTGATAGTGACCTTCTGCCGTGCCTGGGCAATGTTGATTTCCGGGTCGCCAATGTCCAGGCAGCGAATGTCCACGCCGCGCGACACCAGCCGTCCGCGCAGTATGTCGAGCATCTGCTTGAGCTGGAAGTCGCTGGGTGCGAACTGGGTAACCACTGATTCCAGCAGCTCGAAGCGGGCATCGCTGCCCTTGAAATCGAAGCGGTTGCCGAGTTCACGGTTGGCCGTGTCCACGGCGTTGGTCAGCTCGTGCTTGTCCACTTCGGAAACGACGTCGAATGAGGGCATCAGGCGTGCCTGGAAGGGAGATTGGGCGCAAGTCTAGCGCAGCCGCCGAGCATTCGCGGCCGTGTTTGCGCTAACCTGCCTGCGCAATCACTGAGAGGAACGCTGCCATGGCCGGCCCGGGCAAAACCATCGATCACGCCAAGCTCGACCGCATCGTTGCCCAGGCGCGACGCGATACCGAGCAGCGCGACAAGGGTTACCGCGAGCGTGCCCTGAAGATGTATCCGTGGATATGCGGCCGCTGCGCGCGTGAGTTCGACCGCGCCAACCTGCAGGAACTCACCGTCCATCACCGCAACCACGACCACGACTTCAATCCGCCCGATGGCAGCAACTGGGAACTGCTATGCGTGTATTGCCACGACAACGAGCACTCGCGCCTGACCGATTACACCGGAGTCAGCGCCGCCGATGCTGAAAGCAAGGTTGTCGCCGCGACCAGCAATCCCTTTGCCGCACTGCGCGGGTTACTCAAGCCGGGGGAGTGATTGCGTTGAGGTAGTCGAGCGTCACCTGCAGCATGGCGCGCGTGCCCACCTGCAGGGCTGATTCGTCCAGGAAGAACTTCGGCGAATGATTGGACGGCGCGGTTGCCGCGTCCTGGCCGACTGGCGTTGCGCCGATGAAGAAAAAGAAGCCCGGCACCTGCGTGGCGAAGTATGAGAAATCCTCGGCGCCAGTGATGAGGGGCATCTCGACCACATTGGCGCTGCCGGCAGCATGCTGCAGGCTCGGCAACATGCGCGCCGTAAGCGCCGGGTCGTTCACCGTCATTGGATTACCGGTGGTGTCGGGAATCTGCGTGATGGCGGTCGCGCCGTGCGCCGCGGCGACGTGTTCGGAAACGCTCTTGAGTTCATCGAAGATCTGCTGGCGCATCGCCGGGTCGAAGGTGCGGATGGTGCCGATCAGGTCCACGTCTTCGGGAATGATGTTGTAGCGGATGCCACCCTTGATCGCGCCGAAGCTGAGCACCGCTGGCTGCCTGGTGATGTCCACGCGGCGGCTGATGATGGTTTGCGCGGTACCGATCAGGTCGGCGGCGGCGACGATCGGATCCACGCCGCCCCAAGGCCGCGAGCCATGCGTCTGCCGGCCCTTCACCACGATGTGGAAGCGGTCGGACGCCGCCATTGCCGGGCCGGCGCGGTAGCCGATCTGTCCGGCGTTGAGCGTGCTCCAGACATGCAATCCGAACACCGCCTGCGGCTTGAAGTCACGGAACAAGCCTTCAGCCAGCATCTGCGAAGCGCCGCCGGTTTCACCATCCGGCGGACCTTCCTCGGCCGGCTGGAAAATAAACATGACCTCGCCGGGCAAGTCCTTCTTCATCGAGGCCAGCGCCTGGGCCACGCCCATCAGCATCGCGGTGTGCGAATCGTGTCCACAAGCGTGCATGACGCCGACGTTTTCGCCACGGAACACGGCGGTTTCGTGCGAGGCAAACGGCAAGCCCGGGGACTCGGTCACGGGCAGCGCGTCCATGTCCGCGCGCAAGGCGATGCGCGGGCCAGGCTTGCCACCGTGCAGGATGGCGACGACACCGGTGTGGGCGATGCCGGTGGTGACCTGCAGTCCAAGGGAGCGCAAATGTTCGGCGACCAGCTTTGCCGTGCGGAACTCGCGATTGCCCAGTTCCGGGTGCTGGTGGATATCGCGACGCCACGCGATGACTCGCGGGTTGACCGCCCGCGCGAGATCGGCAGCGCGGTCGTTGGGCTCAACGGCGGCGAACGCCGGTTGCATGGACAGCAGCAGGCAGGCAATCAGCAATGGGCGCATGGAGGAGTTCGCAGGAAAGTTTCGCCGATAGTACAACGTCGACAGTAAGACCTGCCTCAGCCAGGAAACAGTTCGCTTTGCCCGAGCATCTCGTCGGCATTGGTGAGGTTGCCCAGTCCGACCCCGACCAGCCGATATCGTGTCCGCGACGGTTGTCCAACGCGCTCCACCAGTGCCAGCGCAAGCGCAAGGAAAGTTTCAGCACTATCGGGAGGTTGCGCGGGCGTGAAGCTGCGGGTAAGTATCTGGAAGGTCGAGGTCTTCAGCTTCAGCACCACCGTGCGACCCACGCGGCCGTGTTCTTTCGCAGCGGCGTCCCATACCTTGCGCGAGAGTTGTTCGATCATCGGCAGGGTGTCGGGGAGAAAAACGTCCTGCGCGAAGGTGTCCTCGGCCGAAACCTGCAGGGTGGGGCGGTCGCTGACCACCGCGCGCTCATCGATTCCCTGCGACAACTCATGCAGCCGGCGGCCCCAGCGCCCGAACGTCTGCTCGAGAATCGCGACATCCAATTGCCTCAGCCCGCCGACAGTGGTGATGTCCAACTGTGCCAGCCTGGTTTCCATCACCCTGCCGACGCCGGGCAACTTGCCGACCGGCAGCGGCGCGAGAAAGGACAGGGTTTCAGCCGGCCGAATGACGAACAATCCGGCCGGCTTCTTCCACTCGGAGGCGACCTTGGCCAGGAATTTGTTCGATGCGACCCCGGCCGACGCGGTCAGCTGCGTTTCCTCGAGGATGCTGGCCTGGATGTGCCGAGCGACTTCGGTCGCCGATCCAATGCCCCGCTTGTTGCAGGTCACGTCAAGGTAGGCCTCGTCCAGCGACAGCGGTTCGACCAGGTCGGTATGGCGCAGGAAAATGTCGCGCACCTGGCGCGAGGCGCTGCGGTACTTGCTGAAATCCGGCGCGACGAAGACGGCCTTTGGACACAGGCGTTCGGCGCGCACCGCCGGCATCGCCGAGCGCACGCCGAAGGTGCGCGCTTCGTAGGAGGCCGCGCACACCACTGAGCGCGCGCCCTTCCATGCAACGATGACCGGCCGGCCACGCAGCGACGGGTCGTCGCGCTGCTCCACCGAGGCGTAGAAGGCGTCCATGTCGATGTGCACAATCTTGCGCATGGCCGACATTGTCGGCTAATTGGCCGGGACGCGTCCGCGCCAACGCGCGCAGTTTGGCTCAGTGCGGACGCAGCCGGTAGCGCTCGCGGTAATCGCCGGGAGTGATCGCGGTGGCGCGCTTGAACAACTTGCGGAAGCTGGCGCTGTCGCTGTAGCCGCAGCGCTCCACGATCTCCTCAAAGCTCAGGTGCGTAGTCTCCAGCAGCGCCTTGGCGCGTTCCACCCGCAGGTTCTGTATATGCGCGACCGGAGTGACGCCGTGGTGCGAGCGGAAATGGCGCAGCAGGCTGCGCTCGCTGGTGCCGCAATGTTCGGCAAGGCGGGTCACGCTGACGTCGTGATGCAGTTCATGTTGCAGGAAGTGCTCGGCTTTTTCGGAAAGTGAATTGCGCGGGCGCTGGATAAGCGCCTCGCTGACGTACGGCGCCTGGCTTTGCCGCGCGGTATCGATCAGCAGCATGCGCGCGGTCTGCTGCGCCAGTTCGTCGCCGCCGGCCTGCGCGATCAGCTTCATCAACAGCGGCTGCAGCGAGCACGCGCCACCGGCGGTCATCATGCCGGCGTCATCGACAAACATCGCATCCGCTTCCAGGCGCACGCCGGGGTAGCGGTCGCGGAAGGCCGCCGCGAGCCACCAGCTGCAAGTCGCGCGATGGCCGTCGAGCAGCCCGGTTTCAGCCAGCAGGAAACTGCCGCTGCAGGTTCCGGCGATACGCACGCCCCGCAGGTGCAGCGAGCGAACGAGATCGAGCTCGGGTTGCATGCCGGCTACGCGTTCAATCAGGTCGTGCGGACTGTGATGCATCAGGCCCGGGATCAGCAGCAGGTCCAGATCGTCCGGCGGCGCGTGCAGTCCGGACAACTCCAGGCCGACCGAGGTGCGGATGCGTTCCTGTCCACGCGCCCCGAAGACGACCGCCTGCAGATCAAGGCCGCTGTTGGGCTGGCGGATGTCCGACAGCGTTTGCGCGATGCGCAAGGTGTCGCTGGCTGAAGCAATGCTCGACAACATCACCCCATCGAGCGCGAGGATGCCCAGGCGCAGCCGTCCCGCGTTTGCCCCGCCGGGAGGGGCAACAGCTTCCTCAGTTGCTGACATAGATCGCTCCGGTGTTCGCCGTCAGCAGATCGAGGACGCTTTGCGGTACGGCAAGATCAGTTCCGCGAGCGCGATCACAGGCACGCAAGGCGATGCGGTCATGGGCCCCAGCGGGAAGGCGCGTGGCCGAGGGCGCAAGCAGCTCGGCGCCGCCTTTGCCATCAACGACCAGTAACCACACGCCAGAGGGAACCATGGCGCCAGTCGCACACGAGCCGGTGCCGATGACCACGTCCTGGCCAGCGAGCGGTTGCAAGCGCCACAGGTTATGCGTCTGGTCGAGGGTAGCGGTGTACTGGCTGCCGGCGTCGTACACCGGCTGCGCACTGTTGCCGCGCGCGGCGCCCGTTTGCGCCACGGCAACG
>JAYSXN010000189.1:0-5299 GCA_043717405.1 Gammaproteobacteria bacterium | reverse complement strand
TGGGCGCTGAGATTGAGGTTGTAAAAAGCGGCGGGGAAACTCATGCCGAACAGCAACATCAAGGCCGTGAATACGGTTATTGCCACCAGTTGCGGGCGCGTCAGTTACGTTGACGGCGTGTTCGTACGCGCCGGAGAAGCCGGTTCGGCCGAAGAGTCAGGACACGAAGGCACGCTGGGCCCGACGCACTGAAGCGCTGTTGAATTCCTCTTGACTGCCGACGAGGCGTTGGCTCCGGTACATGGGGGTTATCTGGAAGTGCGGCCCAACTCATTATGAATTGCTGTCGCGGCCGTTGCCGCGTGTGCCATGCCTACCGCCATCTGGTTGAGCGCCTTCACCATATCGCCAGCCGCGTACAGTCCAGGCACTGTGGTTTGTTGATGCGCGTCCACGATCAGTTCGCGATTCTCGTCGCAGTCGGCACCAAGCGCCGTGGCGAAGCTCGATTGCGCAGTTATTCCCAGCATGGGGTACAACGTGTCGAACACCAGGTGGCTTCCGTCCAGGAATTCGACAGCGATCTTGTTGTCGACGATCCGCATTTGCGCCATTGGCGTTTCCTCGATGCGAACTCCCGCATCGCGCAAACGCTGTCGCTCCGGGGCCGCGAGAGTGCCCGACCCGGGGGCTACGATCCAGGTCACCTGGCGCGAATACGAGCGCAAAAATAGAGCGTGCGCCGCGCCGCAGTCGAGCGGGGCGATCAGTCCGATGTTACGGTCGACAACTTCGTAGCCATCGCATACTGGGCACCAGCGAACGAATCCGGCCAGAGTCGCCGCACGCATATCAACCGAGGACGCGATATCTGGTTGACGGTCCAGCACTCCAGTGGCGAGAAGCACCGTCCTGGCACGGATCCGATCGGCTCCGATCGTGGCGACGAAGTCATCGCCACGCAATAGTTCAGTGACTTCTCCTTCCCTGACCCGTACTCCATAGCGGCCCGCCTGTTCACGCAATCGCTGCAACAGGCAAGCGCCGGAGATGCCATCTGCAAAACCAGGATAGTTATGGCTGACAGGGATAAGCGCGGCCCTGCTATGACCTGAATCGACCACGGCGATATTGCGGAGGTAGCGTGATAAGTACAAAGCAGCAGTCAGGCCCGCAGGTCCCGCGCCGATAATCAAGCAATCCAGTGAATCGTTCTGCATGGTTGTACCCCTTGCGGAGTCGGCTGTTTAAACAGGAAAAGGATAAGCGCGTGGATATCAACGCCTTGATAATGCTTCTAGCACGGGCAGATGAATCTCGACACCAGGACGTATTTCGGCACGGTAATCGACCGTGTAACCTGACCCCGTGCGGAGAATTCCACATCGGCGATACGGGCGCGCCGCCACACCGACCCGAAAGCAAGGACGCGCCATGACCCACCAATCTTCGACCAATCGTTCGGCCCCCATGAGCAAATGCATTGAAAATTGCACCGGCTGTCACGCCATCTGTCTCGAAACTATCAACTATTGTCTGGATAAAGGCGGAGCACACGCCTCGGCCGAGCACATAGCCTTGCTAGCAAGCTGCGCCGAGATATGCTCCACCTGCGCATCGGCGATGTTGCTCGGCTCGCCTGCCAGCAGCGTTATTTGCGGTTCTTGCGCCGAAGTGTGCCGCCTATGCGCCGAATCCTGCGAGCGCTTTACCGACGACGAACAAATGAAGCGTTGCGCTGACAGCTGCCGCCGCTGCGTTGAGAGTTGTACGTCCATGGCGGGCATGGGTGGCATGGCCGGTATGAACATGAAGATGTAATTCCGACTAGATAGAAAGACCCGGCAAGGCGACCTCTATCCCAAAGTGGCTTGGTATGCCACCTCGAACCACGGCGGCGGTCTTGGACCGCCGCCTCCAGCTGGCCTGGATTACTTGTAAGCCGCCATCTGCTTGATCTCTTCGCGTTGGGCCGCTTTCATTTTCATTGCCATCGCTTTCAGCTTCGAATTACGTCCGTGCTTCACGTAGATATCGACCATGTCGATCGCCTGCTGGTGATGCATGCTCATCATCTGGGCGAAGTCCTTGTCAATGTTTCCCGACATCGGCACTTCGGCCTGTTTGTTCGGCATCATCACCTGATGCATCTGCATCGACGCTTCCATGGTGCTATCCATCCCGGCCACCCCGGCCATCGGGGCCATCGGGGCCATCGGGGCCATCGGGGCCATCGGGGCTGGCGCAGTCGGCTCGTGGGCGATGGCGATCGCGGATAGGGTCAGGCCAAGGGCCATGACAGTGGCGGCAGCGGATTTGACGTTCATACGGATCCTAGTAGTGGGTAAGGGATTGGCACCTCTTCTTTATCGCACGAGGTATCTGAAGGCGTGCGCAACGGCGCGAAACCGCGCGGGGATTGACCCTGATCAAGGCGCTCGCGCGAAAGCGGGCCGAGACTTGGCGCATTTAAAGGGAAGCTACCCATGCCATGCCCATTAACTCTGCTCGCGTTGGCCGTTCCGATGCCCGCCGCGGTGGACGGTATCCGCGCATGGATACAACTCGGATACACAGGAGACCATCGCTGAAACCCGATGGCTGCTCGCAACACATCGCCTCGGGGCTGCACAGCACTGCCGTCAAGTACGATGTGGCGCGTCGGGTCCAGGCGTGGCAATGCACTGGCTGCGGCAAGTTGGAGCGCTCTTACCGGCAACTGCAAGCCCGGTCCCGTGAACTCATTTGGCGATAGGGTCCGACCAGCCACCGTGGGTCGAAATCGGGTCTGGTCGTCGCGTTCGCCGCGATCGCAAAGCAGGCCTCAAAAGAAAAGGACGCTTTCGCGTCCTTTTCCGGGTTAAGACCGGGCCAGATGCATATTCCAGCCTGGATCAATATCCGTGGGAATCGTCCAGGGTGAACTGCGCGTCGCAATCGCCGCTTACCCATGTGCCGCGGTCGTCCCGGCCATAGGTCTCGCCCTCAATGCAGTCCGAATCGCGATTGCCGCTGATGATGTAACGGCTGTCGTGGTCGCCGCAGTAACTACGGCCGTCCGCCGTGGATTGGCAGTGGATGACTTGGCCATTGCTGTCGACATAGTGGGTGTGATCGACCTCAGCGTTTGCAGGCGCCTCGTCGTGGTGATCGTTACCGTAGGCATTGCCGTCGTCATACCCTGAGCTGCTGAAGTCGGCATCACAATCGCCGCTTACCCACACACCGCGCGAGTCGCGTCCCCAAGTCTGCCCCTCAACACAATCCGGATCGCGATTCCCGCTCATGGAATAGTTGCTGTGGGAATCACCGCAATAGGTGCGACCGCTGGCGGTGGATTCGCAGTGGATGATACGTCCGCTGGCATCGCGGTAATGGTTATCCGACACCACCGCATTCGGATCGCGGTAGCCGTTGGAACGGCCCACGGCGAAAATGGCGCGGCAGCCTTGGCTTACGTAGACGCCGCGGGAATTGTAGGTCCAGTTACGGCCTTGGATGCAAGCGCGGTTGGACAGCTGCCGCATGATCCTCACCCGGCCCATCGTGTTGGCCGGGCAGAACGCCCGACGCGACCCTGTCGATTCGCATCGCAGCGAGCGCTGTTGTCCGTAACCGGAGTTGTTCCCGTACCCGGACTCGGGCAAGTGCGCGGAAGCCATGCCCATGGAGAATGTTGCCAGCGCGCTTGCCAGCCAGACGAGGTGTCGTTTCATCGTTTCGGTCCTTTTGCACGGCGGCGGGGAGCAGCCTTGAGGTCGAAATATAGAGGGCTCGCATGAATCCCGTGCCAACGGGCGAACCCCTCATGCCGCGCGTTCATCGGCGGTTACTGCTGGTCCGGTCGCGGCACGAGCAGCGGTTTGGCGCAACCGCGCTTACTTGAATGCCCTAAGCAGGACTGACAGTTGTGTTCGCGGCGATTTGTCGTGGGTGTCACCGGTGGAATCGCGCGGCCAATGCCCAGCAGTTGATACACCGCCATCTGCGCGGCTCGGACCGAGTAGGGCCGAATCGGCGTGGCGGTGTTGCACGCATGACTTCCTACCCGGTACGTAGACAGCGACGCGTGGGACTATGCGTACGCCGTTCGATGCGGCGGTCGCCGCACCTGCGCCGATCCACGGCAGATCTGTTCCGGGCTTCCCCGTGCAGTCCTGCGCAGCGGGAGTTTTTCTTGCATCACCGCGTGTGTACCTGGTGTTTGGCGTTGGCATTCGCGTCGCCGTTGGTTGCTCCGCCGTCTGTCCAGGCGCGCGTGGCTACGCCAGCCGCGCTGGCGCCGCAGTCCCTTGATCTGGACAAGGTCCTGGCAGAGGCGATGACAGGAACGGCGACGCCGGCGATGGCTGCATTGGTGATCCGCGATGGCAAGATTGCCGAGCACGCCGTGCGCGGTGTGCGCAGCAACGATCGCGCGAAAGCCGCAACACTCGATGATGCCTGGCTGATCGGCTCGACCGGCAAGCCGATGACGGCGGTGCTGATTGCCCGGCTCGTCGACCGCGGAGTGCTTTCGTGGAATCGCACGCTTGCATCCATGCTGCCTGACCTCGCAGCTTCGATGCGACCGGAATACCGCTCCGTGACGCTGGTGCAATTACTTTCCCATCGCGCCGGGCTGCCGGAGAACCTGCTCGATTCGAAAGCCCTGGATGCCTTCTTCACTGACACGCGCGCACTTCCGCGGCAGCGTATTGCGCTTGTCCGCGAGGCATTGACTGAAGCACCTGTGGCGGCACCGGGCAAGGAGTTCGGGTATTCGAACACGGGCTTCCTGATCGCCGCGGTCATCGCCGAACGCGCCACGGGCAGGCGCTTTGAAGACCTGATGCGCGAGGAAGTCTTCAAAACCCTGGGCATGGCCAGCGCCGGGTTCGGCCCGGTTCCCGCAGGCGCGATACGCGGGCACCGGGCGGGCAAGCCCGCGGGACCCATGCGCAAATCCGAAGATGGCGTGCCCATGCTGTACACGGCAGCCGGCAACGTACACATGAGCGTGCAGGACCTGGCCCGGTTCTGCCTCGATCAGCTCGCCGGCAGCCGCGGCCGCGGCAAGTTGCTGTCGCCGAAGTCCTACCGCCTGATGCAGACCGCGCAGCCGGGCAGTGGCTCCGGCATGGACTGGGGCGTGCAGGATTCAATCGGTGGTCGCAAGGGACCGGTCCTCGTGCACGGCGGTTCCGATGGCAACTGGCTGGCATGGGTCGTCCTGTTCCCCGCGGCAAATAGCGGCGTGATCGTCATCGCCAACGCTGCAGAAGACATGGGTGCGGACAAGGCGACACACGCAGTCGTCGCCGCCATTCTGCCAACGTTGGCTGCAGCCAAGTAAGCCGGGCTCAGCAGGGGCGATCGC
>JAYSXN010000188.1:0-15259 GCA_043717405.1 Gammaproteobacteria bacterium | reverse complement strand
AGGAATTCCACGGCGCTTGGGACATGGCGCTGGCGGGATTTGCCGGCGCGCCGTTCTGGCTGGCGCTGGCGGGCTTTGCGCTGGCCACCTACGTGTACCTGTTCAATCCAGGCCTCGCCGTGCGTGCCCGCGGCTGGTTTGCAGGTCCCATCTGGCTGCTGGAGAACAAGTACGGTTTCGATGCGCTGTGGATCAAGGGCTTCGCCGGCGGTGGCCTCGGACTTGGTCGCTTTGCCTCGCGCTTCGGCGATGCTGGCCTGATCGATGGCGTAGCGGTCAACGGCACCGCCTGGGTCATCGACCGCTTCTCCTCGCTCGTGCGCCGACTGCAGTCCGGTTACCTGTACCACTACGCCTTCGCCATGATCCTGGGTCTCATCGCGCTGCTCGCGATGCTCAGCCGCATGGGCCACCAGTAACCCCAAGGATGCGCTGATGCTTTCGACGTGGCCCCTGCTGAGTTTGCTGATCTGGTTGCCCATCATCGGCGGCGGCGTGACGATCTTTTTCGGCGACCAGCGCAGCAGCCAGGCGCGCGTGTTTGCGCTACTCATCGCGTTGATCACTTTCGCGCTTAGCCTGGGCCTGTTCACCGGCATCGATGCCAGCAACGTAGGCATGCAGTTTGCTGAAGCACATCAATGGATCCCCGCGTTCAGGATTGGCTACAACGTCGGCGTGGACGGCATCTCGGTTGCGCTGATCGGGCTGACCACGCTGGTTACGGTACTGGTGCTGCTGGGCTCATGGAATTCTGTTGACCGGCGCGTGCATCAGTACTTCGCCAGCTTCCTGATCCTGGAAGGGCTGATGGTCGGCGTGTTCTGCGCGATGGACGCAATGCTGTTCTACGTGTTCTTCGAAGCAATGCTGATACCGATGTTCATCATCATCGGTGTCTGGGGCGGTCCGCGCCGCGTCTACGCCAGTGTCAAGTTTTTCCTGTTCACCTTCCTCGGGTCGGTGTTCATGCTGATCGGCCTGATCTACCTCTATTTGAAATCAGGCAGCTTCCAACTCGCCGACCTGGCCGCGTTGCCGCTCGACCGTACCGAGCAGATGTGGCTGTTCTTCGCCTTCCTGGCGGCGTTCGCTGTAAAGGTGCCGATGTTCCCGGTGCACACCTGGTTGCCGGACGCGCATGTCGAGGCCCCGACCGGCGGCTCGGTGGTGCTGGCGGCAATCATGCTGAAGATCGGCGGGTACGGCTTCCTGCGCTTCTCGCTGCCGATCACCCCTGATGCCAGCGCGGAGTTTTCCTGGCTGGTGATTGCGCTGTCACTGGTGGCGGTGATCTACATCGGCTTCGTCGCGCTGGCCCAGCAGGACATGAAAAAGCTGATTGCGTATTCATCCATTGCGCACATGGGCTTCGTGACGCTCGGCACCTTCATCGCCTTCAAGCTGGCCCGGGACTACGGCAACATCGACGCCGCGCGCCTGGGCCTGCAAGGTGCGATGGTGCAGATGGTGTCGCACGGATTCGTATCGGGCGCCATGTTCAGCTGCGTTGGCGTGCTCTATGACCGCATGCACAGCCGCATGATCCGAGACTACGGCGGCGTGGTTAACACCATGCCGTGGTTCTCCGCGCTGTTCGTCTTTTTCGCCATGGCCAATGCCGGATTGCCGGGTACGTCGGGCTTCGTGGGCGAGTTCATGGTGGTGCTGGCTGCCTTCCAGCAGCAGCCGCTGCTCGCCTTCGGCGCGGCGACCACGCTGATCCTCGGCGCGGCCTACACGCTTTGGATGGTCAAGCGCGTCGTTTTTGGTGACGTTGCCAATGATCATGTCGCTGCACTGACTGACATGAACGCTCGCGAAGGCTGGGTGCTCGCCATCTTTGCGGCGGGCGTACTCGCGCTCGGCGTCTATCCAAAGCCGCTGACTGACCTCATGGACGCCTCCGTCACCCATCTGGTCGGCCAGCTCAGCGCGACCAAGTTGTAAGGGACAAACATGCTGCCGACCTTCGTCACCAACGCCGACCTGCATACGCTCATCCCCGAGATATTCGTGTGCGCCTCGGCATTCGCCTTGCTGATGGTCGACTTGTTCCTGTCCACGCCGCGCCGCGGACTCACGCACTTCCTGGCGCTGCTTATCCTTGTCGCCGTCGCTGTTCTGACCGTTCGCGAGATGGCGACCGCGCAGACTTTCGCCTTCAGCCATTTCTTCGTGCGCGACATTGCCAGCGATGTACTCAAGCTCGGAATGTATGGCGTGACCGCGCTGGTGTTCATCTACGCCAAGCCTTTCCTGCAGGATCGCGACCTGTTCAAGGGCGAGTTCTATGCACTGGTGTTGTTTGCCTTGCTGGGCATGATGCTGATGGTCTCTGCAGGAGGCCTGGTGACGCTTTACCTGGGCCTTGAACTGCTCGCGCTGAGTTCCTATGGGCTGGTCGGCATGGACCGCGACAACGCCGTGGCCTCCGAGGCGGCGATGAAATATTTCATCCTCGGGTCGATGGCATCGGGTCTGTTGCTCTACGGCATGTCCATGATCTACGGCGCCACAGGCAGCCTGCAGCTCGACCAGATCTATGCCGCCGCGGCGCAGCATTCGTCGAGCACCCTGCTGAGCATGGGCGTGGTGTTCATGCTGGTCGGTATCGCCTTCAAGTTTGGCGCTGCGCCATTCCACATGTGGCTTCCCGACGTCTACCAGGGCGCGCCCACGGCAGTGACCGCGTTCATCGGCTCGGCTACCAAGCTTGCGTATTTCGGCATGGCGTACCGGTTGCTCGAATCAGGCGTCGGCCCGATGGACGTCGAGTGGCGGATGATGGTCGCCTGGCTGGCGGCGGCGTCGCTGGTGGTCGGAAATGTGTTTGCACTGGCGCAGACCAACTTCAAGCGGCTGCTCGCCTATTCGACGATTTCCCACGTCGGTTTCCTGTTCATGGGCCTGGCCAACGGCACCAACACCGGCTATGCGGCCGCGATGTTTTACGCGCTCAGCTATTCGCTGATGGGCGCGGCGGGCTTCGCCTCGATCATCCTGCTGTCGCGCCGTGGCTTCGACGCGGAAAATATCAGCGACTTTCGCGGGTTGTGGAAGAACGATCCGCTGCATGCATTGATGATCCTGTTCATCATGGCCTCCCTTGCTGGGGTGCCTCCATTCCTTGGCTTCTGGTCCAAGCTGCTGGTGATTGGCGCCGCGCTGGATGCGGGCATGACCTGGCTCGCAATACTGTCGGTGGTGTGCGCGGTTCTCGGTGCTTTCTACTACCTGCGCCTGATCCGCGCGATGTTCTTCGAGGACGCCGAGGGCGCCGGGGCAGTGATCCATCCGGACAGCCATTTGCGCGCCGCCTTTGCGGTCAATGCGGTGGCATTGCTGGTTCTGGGCATCATGGCCCAGCCGCTTATGCACTGGTGCCAGGCGGCGTTTCCGGCCTGAACCGCGCGCCCGGGCGCCATTTCCCACATCGGCAGAACCCGGCCTTGCACCGCATTCATCCGGCCCGGTATAATTGCGATTCTGCTGCGGGGTGGAGCAGTCTGGCAGCTCGTCGGGCTCATAACCCGAAGGTCGCAGGTTCAAATCCTGCCCCCGCTACCAGATTCAAGGCACTGTCGGTTCATCGATGATGCCCGGTCTTGTCGTCAACGGCCCAGGCCGTTCCGACACCGGAACCTGGATGTACCGGAAAAGGGCCTTATGGCCCTTTTTTGTTTTTGATGATTCGCAAGCGAGGCAAGCGCACTACCGATGTCAGGCAAGGCTCACGAAATACAGGAAATGCTGTCCCCGGCCGTGGCTTCCCTCGGCCTGGAATTGCTCGGCGTGGAATTCTCTGCGTCGACCAACAGCGCCCTGCTGCGCCTGTACATCGACGTCGAGGGCCGGCATGTCGGCATCGAAGATTGCGAAGCGGTCAGTCGCGAAATATCCGCGCTGCTCGACTTGAACGATCCCATCGCCTCTGAGTACACGCTGGAAGTTTCTTCGCCCGGCGTTGATCGTCCACTGTTCACGCTGGCGCAGTTCGCGCGCTTCATCGGCGAGCAGGCCAAGATCAATTTGCGCCTGCCGCAGGATGGCCGCCGACGTTTGCACGGCAAGATTGTTGAAGTCACCGCCGACAGCGTGGTGATCGCGGAAGAAAAAGGCCAGTACACCGTCGCCCACGACAATATTGAAAAAGCCCGCCTGGTTGCGGACCTGGTCGCCCTCGGGCTGCTGGCCGAACCGAAGAAACCCGGCGCACCACGCGGCAAGCGCCGCAAACCCGATGCATCTGACAAAGGTTGAGGCAGGCGCGAGCCGGCCCACGGAGCAAGTGAAATGAGCAAGGAACTGTTGCTGGTCATGGAAGCGGTCGCCAATGAAAAAGGCGTGCCGCGCGAAGTCATCATCGAGGCAATGGAAGCGGCGCTGGCTTCGGCCGCGAAGAAGCGCTATCACGACCAGGAAGTGGACATTCGCGTCGCTATCGACCCGAAGAGTGGCGAATACGAAACCTTCCGCCGTTGGCTGGTCGTTGCCGACGACGTGGTCATGGAATCGCCTGACCACCAGCTGCGCCTGATGGACGCCGAAGACGAAAAACCCGGCTCTCAAGTCGGCGAATTCGTCGAGGAACAGATCGAGAATCCCGAGTTTGGGCGCATCTCCGCGCAGGCCGCCAAGCAGGTCATCGTGCAGCGCGTGCGTGAAGCCGAGCGCGCGCAGGTGCTGGACGCCTGGAAAGACCGCGTTGGCGAGCTGATCAATGGCGTGGTCAAGCGCGTGGAGCGCGGCAGCGTCTATGTCGACCTCGGCGGCAATGCCGAAGCCTTCATCCCGAAGGACAAGGCCATCCCGCGCGACGTGCTGCGTCCCGGTGATCGCGTGCGCGGTTACCTGCTGGATGTGCGTGCCGAGCCGCGTGGCCCGCAGTTGTTCATCTCGCGCACCGCGCCTGAATTCATGATGGAGCTGTTCAAGCTGGAAGTGCCGGAAGTCGGCCAGGGCCTGGTCGAGATCAAGGCTGCGGCGCGTGATCCGGGCGACCGCGCCAAGATCGCCGTGCTTGCGCACGACCATCGCACCGATCCGATCGGCGCCTGCATCGGCATGCGCGGTTCGCGCGTGCAGGCGGTGTCCAATGAACTCAACGGCGAGCGCGTGGACATCGTGCTGTGGTCGGACAACCCCGCGCAGTTCGTCATCAACGCGATGGCGCCGGCGGAAGTGCAGTCGATCATCGTCGATGAGGAAAAGCATTCGATGGACCTGGCGGTTGCCGAAGACAAGCTCGCGCAGGCGATCGGCAAGGGCGGCCAGAACGTGCGTCTCGCGAGCCGGCTCACCGGCTGGCAGCTCAACGTCATGACCCAGGACCAGGTCACCGCGAAATCCGATGCCGAGCAGGCAACCTCGCGCCAGCTGTTCATGGACAAGCTGGAAGTGGATGAAGAAATCGCCGGCATCCTGGTCACCGAAGGCTTCAGCACTGTGGAAGAAATTGCCTACGTGCCGGCGGCCGAGTTGCTGGCGGTGGAAGGCTTTGACGAAGACATCGTCGAGGAACTGCGCGCACGTGCGCGTGATGCCTTGTTGAACGAGGCCTTGGCGGCCGAGGAAGACGTCGAGGACCACAAGCCGTCGGAAGAGTTGCTGGCCGTCGAGGGCATGGACGAGCACACCGCGTACATCCTCGCCTCGCGTGGCGTCGTGACCCGCGATGATTTGGCCGAGCTTGCCGTGGACGAAATCCTCGATATCGAAGGCATGGACGCAGAGCACGCCGCGAAACTGATCATGGCCGCGCGCCAGCACTGGTTCGCATGAGCGCTGTTTAGTTGACGATGCCACACACCCCAGGCGCGACTCGCGCCGAACGCAAGGAATCACACCCTCATGTCTGAAGTCACCGTAGGTTCCCTGGCCAAAGTGCTGGGAATGCCCACCGAGAAGCTGCTCGAGCAGCTGTCCGGTGCGGGCATGACCTTCGCCGGGCCGGATCAGGTGGTCAGCAGCACCGAGAAGATGAAACTGCTCGGCTTCCTGCGCCGCACCCATGGCAAGGACGAGAAGCCGGCCGAGGCCGCTGCGCCCAAGCAGATCACGCTCAAGCGGCGCAAGGTTGAAGAACTCACCGTCAGCGCCGGCAAGGCGCGCACGACGGTGAACGTGGAAGTGCGCCAGAAACGCACCTACATGAAGCGCGACCAGGTCGACACGCCGGTCACCACCGAGCATGAGGAAACCTTGCGCAAGCTGGCCGAAGCGAAAGCTCGCCAGCAGGCCGAGCTCGATGCGCTGGATGAGGGCGATCGCAAGCGCAAGATGGTCGAGATCGCCAAGCGCGATGCCGAGGACGCAGCGCGCAAGGCGCGTGAGATCGTCGAAGCGGTCATAGCCCCGGAACCGGCCGCGGTTGCCGTCGCCGAAGTGGCGGAAGTGCGCAAGGTGCATCCGCCGCGCGTGCTGCCATCGCGCCCCGACAACAAGCCGTCAACGCCGAACCGTCCGCCGATGAACAAGGCGCCGGGCAGCAACGCGCCCGGCAACAAGGCACCCGCGCCCAAGCACAAGGCGCGAGGTTCGCACGCCATGGTCGACAACGAAGGCGAAGAGGGCACCACGCCCTTGTTCGTCACCGGCCAGTTGCATCTGACCGCGGACGAGCGTGCGCGCCGCAGTTCGGCTGGCAATCGCAAGAAGCCCAGGCAGAAGACCGCTGAGCCTTCTCGCACGTCTTCGGGCCAGCACGGCTTTTCGCGGCCGACCGCACCGATCCTGCGCGAAGTCTTTATCGGTGAAAACATTCTTGTTTCCGAGCTGGCCAACAAGCTGGCCATGAAAGGCAGCGAGGTGGTCCGCGCGCTGTTCAAGATGGGCATGATGGTCACCATCAATGAAGTCATCGATCACGACACCGCGGTGCTCATTGTCGAAGAGCTCGGCCACAAGGCCAGCAAGAACGACGAGAACGACGTCGAGCTCGCGCTCGAGGCGCATGCCACCGTCGAGGACCAGGGCGACCGCACCGTGCGTCCGCCGGTGGTCACCATCATGGGTCACGTCGACCATGGCAAGACCTCGCTGCTCGATTTCATCCGCCGTTCAAAGGTTGCAACCGGCGAAGCCGGCGGCATCACCCAGCACATTGGCGCCTACCACGTGGAAACCGGCAAGGGCGTGATCACCTTCCTCGACACCCCGGGCCATTCGGCATTCACCTCGATGCGTGCACGTGGCGCCAAGCTGACCGACATCGTCGTGCTGGTGGTCGCGGCCGACGACGGCGTCATGCCGCAGACGATTGAAGCTGTCAACCACGCACGCAGCGCGAAAGTGCCGCTGCTGGTGGCGATGAACAAGATGGACAAGGCCGATGCGAACCCGGACAACATCAAGCAAGGCCTGGTGAAGATTGAGGTAGTTCCGGAAGAGTGGGGCGGCGACGTGCAGTTCGTTGCCGTCTCGGCGAAGACCGGCGCCGGCGTCGATGACCTGCTGGATGCGATCCTGATCCAGGCTGAAGTGATGGAACTGCGCGCAGTGGTCGATGCGCGCGCTACCGGCGTGGTGATCGAATCGGCGCTGGACAAGGGCCGCGGCCCGGTCGCAACCGTGCTCGTGCAACAGGGCACGCTGAAGAAGGGCGACTATCTGGTCTGCGGCGTGCAATACGGTCGCGTGCGTGCGCTGTTCGATGAGAACGGCAAGCAGACTGATGCAGCCGGCCCGTCCATCCCCGTGCAGGTGCTCGGCTTGTCCGGTGTGCCCGATGCCGGTGATGACTTTGTGGTGGTCGCTGACGAACGCCTGGCTCGTGAAGTTGCCCAGCAACGCGACACCAAGCGCCGTGAAACGCGCTTGGTCAAGCAGCCGGGTAGCAAGATGGAAGACGTCATCGCTCAGATGGGCCTGGCCAACGGCCAGCAGACGCTCAACATCGTGGTCAAGGCCGACGTCCAGGGTTCCGCCGAGGCACTGCGCGAATCCCTCACCGCGCTGTCCAACGACATGATCAACATCAACGTGATCGAGTCCGGAGTGGGCGGGATCACCGAATCCGATGCCACGCGCGCAGCTTCGGCCAAGGCCGTGATCATCGGCTTCAATGTCCGCGCCGACGCCAGTGCGCGGCGCGTGATCGAGAGCAACGGCCTGGACCTGCGCTATTTCTCCATCATCTACGACGTCATCGACCAGGTGAAGCAGGTGGCTTCCGGTTTGCTCGGCGTGGAAATCCGCGAAGAGATCATCGGTATCGCCGAGGTTCGCGACGTGTTCCGCAGTTCCAAGTTCGGCGCGGTTGCCGGATCGCTGGTCACCGAGGGCACGGTCAAGCGCAACAAGCCGATCCGCGTACTGCGCAACAGTGTGGTGGTCTTCGAGGGCGAGCTGGAATCGCTGCGCCGCTTCAAGGACATCGTCGACGAGGTCAAGTCGGGTACCGAGTGCGGCATTGCGGTGAAGGCGTACAACGACGTGCAGCCAGGCGACCAGATCGAGTGCTTCGAGCGCATCGAAGTGAAACGTACGCTTTGATGCCGGTCACCTGATGCCAGGCAAGACCTTCTATCGCACCGACCGGGTCTCCGCGCAGCTGCGTCGGGACCTCGGGCTGATCGTGCACCAGGCGGTGCGCGACCACGGCTTGCCGTCGGTCAGCGTCTCCGACGTGGAAATCAGCCGCGACATGTCTCACGCGAAAGTATTCGTGACCGCGTTGCAGCCAGAAACCGCGCCGGCGGCAGTGAAGGCACTGAAGAACCTCGCGCCGGAATTGCGTTTCCAGCTGGCCAAGGCCGTGCGCATGCGCCACGTGCCGGAGCTGCATTTCCACTACGACGATTCGGTCGACAAGGGCGAGCGTATCGACAAGTTGCTGCGTGATGCGCCGCCGCCCTCGGACGATGATGCGCAGACGCCGGACACACCGGAAAATCCGGAATAACCGTGCCACGCACGGTGTTCCGTCCCTTCGACGGCATCCTGCTGCTCGACAAGCCTCCGGGCATGAGTTCCAACCAGGCGCTGCAGCGCGTCCGGCATTTGTTCCGCGCTGAAAAAGCCGGCCACACCGGCAGCCTGGATCCGCTGGCCACCGGCTTGTTGCCGGTTTGTTTTGGCGAGGCCACGAAGATCGCCGGCTATCTGCTGGGTAGCGCCAAGGCCTATGAGGTCTTGGCCGCGCTGGGCACCGACACTGACACCGATGACGCCGATGGGCAGCCGCTGCGCACTCGCGAGATCTCGCCACTGACGCGCCCGCAGGTCGAGCAGGAACTCCAGCATTTCATCGGCCGCATCCAGCAACGTCCGCCGATCTATTCGGCGCTCAAGCAGGGCGGTGAGCCGATGTACGCAAAGGCCAGGCGTGGCGAAGCCATTGAGATGGCAGAGCGCGAAGTGCACGTGCATTCCATCGAACTGCTGGACTTGTCGCCAGATACGCTCGGGCTGCGCATCGAATGCGGCTCCGGCACCTACGTCCGCAGCATCGTGCGCGACCTGGGCGAACGGCTGGGCTGTGGCGCCCATGTACGCACTTTGCGGCGGTTGTGGGTCGAACCCTTCGTTGAGCAGCCCATGTTCACGCTGGGGGAGTTGATGGCCTTGGCGGAACAGGGCGAAGCGCTGCTAGATTCCGTCGTCCTGCCGCTGGAGGCTGGATTGGTGGCCTGGCCGCGCGTCGCTCTTGATACCGCGCAGGCGCAGGCTCTGGGGCGCGGCCAGCCAGTGTCCTTGCCGGGCGCAATTGCTTGCGAACAAGTCAACGCGGCCACGCCTGAAGGCCGTTCACTTGGCCTGGCGCGCATCGACGAAGCTGGCGTTCTGCACGCTCGCCGGCTGTTTCGATGGGCCTGCGCCGGCTGAGTAGCGGCCTGCACGGTGGCGTTTAACTTGTGACAGGAGGCCCGGCCCTTTACAATTACGGGGCTCGAAAGGGCGCTTCAACCAACCGGCGGGTCTTGCGGTACACCAGCGTGGTGTTTCTGCAGGCTGCGCATCACCGAGAAAACATTACATGGCGACCATCGACACCGGCAAGATCATCGAAGAATTCAAGCGCGTTCCCAACGACACCGGTTCGCCGGAAGTCCAGGTGGCACTGCTCTCGGCACGCATCGACCACCTGTCCGACCACTTCAAGACGCACAAGCAGGACCATCATTCACGCCGCGGCCTGCTGATGATGGTCAACCAGCGGCGCAGCCTGCTCGGTTACCTGAAGAAGAAAGACGCCGCGCGTTACCAGGCACTGATCGAACGCCTGGGCCTGCGCCGCTAAACGTACAACTCGCGGCGCCTCCGGGCGCCGTGTTCGTTTCAATGCCCGCGCGAAGCGGGCGCTCCCGGGGAGCGGGGTGTTCCCTGGGCAATGACTGAAGGAATATCAACGTGGCGAAAGTAACCAAGTCGTTCCAGTACGGGCAGCACCAGGTAACGCTCGAAACCGGCGAGATCGCTCGCCAGGCAAGCTCGGTCGTCGTGCGCATGGGCGACACTGTCGTGCTAGTCACTGCGGTCGGCAACAAGACCGCGAAGGAAGGCCAGGATTTCTTCCCGCTGACCGTTGACTACATCGAAAAATTCTACGCCGGCGGCCGCATCCCGGGTGGCTTCTTCAAGCGTGAAGGCCGCCAGACCGAGAAGGAAACACTGATCTCGCGCCTGATCGATCGTCCCTGCCGTCCGCTGTTCCCGGAAGGCTTCCGCAACGAAGTGCAGATCATCGCCACGGTGCTGTCGCTGAACCCGGAAATCGACAGCGACATTCCCGCATTGATCGGCGCGTCCGCTGCGCTGTCACTGTCCGGCATGCCGTTCGCCGGTCCGATCGGTGCAGCAAAAGTCGGTTACCTGGATGGCAAGTACATCCTCAATCCGAGCGCCACGGAACTGAAGACCTCGCAGCTCGAGCTGGTCGTCGCCGGCACCAAATCCGCCGTGCTGATGGTTGAATCCGAAGCCGCTTTGCTGTCCGAGGAAGTAATGCTAGGCGCCGTGATGTTTGGCCACCAGCAGTTGCAGGCGGTCATCAGCACCATCAACGAGCTGGTCGCCGACGTCGGCGTCAAGCCCTGGGACTGGAAAGCCCCAGTCGCCAACGAATCCCTGGTTGCCGCCATCGCCGCCGCCGTTGGCGATCGCCTGACCACTGCTTACGCGGTCCGCGACAAGATCGAACGTCGCGATGCGATCTCGAAGCTGAAGAAGTCGGTGGTCGATTCCCTGAAGCCGCAGTGCGAAGCCAACAGCTGGAACCCGGCTGATCTTGGCAAGGAATTCGGCGAACTGGAGTACAACTCCATGCGCGCCTCGGTATTGAAGACCCGCACCCGCATCGATGGCCGCGACCTGGTCACCGTGCGTCCGATCACCGCCAGCACCGGCATTCTGCCGCGTACGCACGGCTCCTCGCTGTTCACCCGCGGCGAAACCCAGGCGATCGTAACCACCACGCTCGGCACGGCCCGTGACGGCCAGGTCATCGACGCGGTGTCCGGTGAATACAAGGAACACTTCCTGTTCCATTACAACTTCCCCCCGTTCTCGGTCGGTGAAGCCGGTCGCATGATGGGTCCGAAGCGTCGCGAAATCGGCCACGGCCGCCTCGCCAAGCGCGGCGTGCTCGCGGTGATGCCGACGATGGAAGAATTCCCGTACACGATTCGCGTCGTGTCTGAAATCACCGAATCCAACGGTTCCTCCTCGATGGCCTCGGTGTGCGGTTCCTCGCTGTCGCTGATGGACGCCGGCATCCCGATCAAGGCGCCGGTCGCCGGCATCGCGATGGGCCTGATCAAGGAAGGTTCCGATTTCGCCGTGCTGTCCGACATCCTGGGTGATGAAGACCACCTCGGCGACATGGACTTCAAGGTTGCCGGTTCCGAAGCCGGTATTTCCGCGCTGCAGATGGACATCAAGATCGACGGCATCACCGAGGAGATCATGCAGGTGGCGTTGCAACAGGCGAAAGCCGGTCGCATCCACATCCTCGGCGAAATGGCGAAGGGATTGGCTGCACCACGTGCGGAAATGAGCGAGTACGCGCCGCGCCTGATCACCATGAAGATCCATCCGGATAAGATCCGCGAAGTGATCGGCAAGGGCGGCTCGGTGATCCAGGCGATCACCAAGGAAACCGGCACCCAGATCGACATCCAGGACGACGGCACGATCATCATCGCGTCGGTCAACGCCCTCGCTGCGCAAGCCGCGAAGTCGCGTATCGAGCAGATCACCTCCGACGTCGAGCCGGGCCGCATCTACGAGGGCAAGGTCGCCAAGCTGATGGATTTCGGCGCGTTCGTGACGATCGCCCCGGGCAAGGACGGCTTGGTGCACGTCTCGCAAATCTCCAGCGAGCGCGTCGAGAAAGTCTCCGACAAGCTCAAGGAAGGCGACATCGTCAAGGTCAAGGTGCTGGAAGTCGACAAGCAGGGCCGCATCCGCTTGTCGATCAAGGCTGTCGAGGAAGATGCGGCTGCCGCTGCAGCTGTCTGATCGCGTTCTCCAAGGGTTCTGTTGTAAAAAGGCGGGCTTCGGCCCGCTTTTTTTATTCCGGAAATCGTATTTTGCGATTGCACGACCGATGCGACCTCGCATGTCGAATTCGTGGAAGATCGTCGACTAAATGTGTGCTGTTTTGGTGCGATGATCACCAATCATTGGACGCAACGCATGCGGCGCTGATGCGGCGCGCTCTCAGGCAAACGGTGCCAGATGATCCTGTCCTCGATCTCCATCTACCCGATCAAATCGACCGCTGCTCTCGATCTGCAAACGGCAACGATCGATGCGCGCGGTCTCATGCACGACCGGCGCTGGATGATCGTCGATCCGGAGGGTCGTTTCCTGACGGGGCGGCAACTCGCGCGCATGGTGTTGATACGCGCTCTTCCGGCAGGCGATGGCTTGGTCCTGCAAGCGCCGTCGATGCCGGATCGCATCGTCGTCGCGCCAGCCAGCAATGATGGCGAGCGTTTCCCGGTGACCGTCTGGGACGATGTGGTCGATGCTGCCTGTGCGGATGCCGTCGACGATGCGTGGCTCAGCGAATTCCTCGGTCGACCCGTACGCCTCGTGGCGATGGATGCGCAAAGCGTACGCACGGTCGAATCGAAGCCATCCAGCGCATTCGACGACGACGTCAGTTTCGCCGATGGGTTTCCATTCCTCGCGATTTCGCAGGCGTCGCTGGATGGATTGAACGCAAGGCTTGCCGCGCCGATATCCATGCGACGTTTTCGTCCCAATCTGGTGATCGCTGATTGCGATCCGCACGCCGAAGACGGCTGGCATCGCATCCGTATCGGTGGAGTGGAGTTCGAGGCGATCAAACCTTGCACGCGCTGCGTGTTCACCACGGTCGATTCCGAATTGGGCGTGCGCGATCCCTCCGGAGAGCCGCTGCGCACGCTGAAATCCTACCGGCGCAGCGACGAAGGCATCACCTTCGGAATGAATCTGGTCGCGCGCGGTCGCGGACGGGTCTGCGTAGGCGATCGCGTGGAGCTGTGTTGACGGCATCTGTGCGCTGATGACGTGAACCCCGGCTGATTCCCAGGCCTTGCAAAAGACGGCTATACGGGCATTTATGTTGCAGCGCAGCATTCAGCGGTGCTAGCATCATGTCTGAATTTGAGGAGTTCCGCATGAGCGCGATGAATGATGGTTGGACGCAGGATTTCGAGGCGCTCTCGCGCCAGTATTGGAATGCATGGAGCGAGATGGCCCGGCAGGCCGGCAGCGGCCAGCAGCAGCAGGTTCCCGGATGGCAGGAAGCGATGGACATGTGGGCGCCGTGGGCGCGCGATGGGCGAGCGCAGACCGACGATACGATCTCGCGCATGAATGCGCAGACGGGTGCGTGGTTCGGACAGATGCAGGAACTCGCGAAGCGTTTTTCCGGCGGCCAGTCGAGTGCCTCCGACATCACATCAGAGTGGAAGAAGGCGCTCGGCATCGAGGGTGGATTCTCGAATCCGTTCGCCGGCATGTTCCAGCAGATGTCCGGACAAAATGCGCACGGCATGGACCAATGGATGAAGCAGGCCGCACCCTGGATGGATGCGTTGCGTAGTCAGGGCGGCGGCATGTTCAACATGCCCACGTTCGGATTGCAGCGCGAACAGCAGGAACGCTGGCAGGCGCTCGGCAAATCGCAGATGGATTACCAGAAAGCGATGTCCGGTTACAACGCGCAGTTGATGGAATGCGGCAAGCGTGCATTCGCGAAGTTTGAAGACAAACTCGCCGAGCGCAGCGAACCAGGCCGTCAGATCGATTCGACGCGCGCGCTGTTCGACCTCTGGATCGACGCCGCCGAGGAATCCTGGAGCGAAGTCGCAATGACACCGGAGTTCCGCACCGCGTACGGCGATCTCGTCAATACACAGAGCCGCATGCGTGCAGGCGTGCAGGGCGAAGTCGAGCGCACGACCGGCATGTTCGGCATGCCGACGCGCACCGAAGTCAATTCGAGCCACAAGAAAGTCACCCAGCTCGAGCGCGACTTGCGCGAACTCAAGCAGCGGCTCGCTGAGCTCGAAGCTGCCGTGAGTTCGGCTGCAGCTTCCTCAGTGCATGCTGCTCCGCGTGCGAAAGCAGAGCCGGCACCAGAGGCTGCAGTCGCGAAGAAAACCGTGAGCAAGCCAGCGCCCGCCGCGAGCAAGCCAGTTGCGAAACCGACCAAGCCCACGCCGGCCACGCGCCGCGCGAAGAAGTAAGGAACCGCCATGTACGGACCACTGAATCTTTCCCCGGACAAGCTCGCGTACGAAGCGATGACCTTGCAGCGCAAGCTCAGCGCCGGCCTGACCACCTTGCGCAATCTCGACGACGTGCACTACGGCACGACCGACAAGGAAGCCGTCTACACCGACGGCAAGCTCGTGCTGTACCGTTTTCGCGGCGACAAGGCACCGACCGCCAAGGTCCCACTGTTGATCAGCTATGCGCTGGTCAATCGCCCGTACATGGTCGACCTCCAGGCCGACCGCTCGATCGTCAAGCACCTGCTCGAACTCGGCGAAGACGTATACATCATCGACTGGGGCTATCCGGACCTGTCGGATCGCTACCTCGACCTGTCCGACTACATCGAGCGTTTCCTCGGCGGCTGCGTGGATTTCCTGCGCAAGAAACACGGCCTCGACGCGATCAACCTGCTCGGCATCTGCCAGGGCGGCGTGTTCTCGCTGTGCTATGCGTCGCTGCATCCGGACAAGATCCGCAACCTGATCACGATGGTCACGCCGGTCGATTTCCACACGGCCGACAACATGCTGTCGCACTGGAC
>JAYSXN010000187.1:0-15266 GCA_043717405.1 Gammaproteobacteria bacterium | reverse complement strand
GCAAAGTGTCCTAGCACCTTGTAGTTCCCAGCCTGCGCCAGGATGAACATCGACAGGATCATTGCCGACAGGGCAGGGTATTCGCGCTTGAGCGCGTTGCGCATTGAAAACGAGTTGTCCGGCGCGACATACCGCCGAAAATTTGGCACGAAGACCGGGGTAGAGGCCGCCCATTGGTCGAATTGCGCGCCGAACTTTTCCGCGATGAAAGCTTCCTCGGCAATCACGATGCGTTCGTAGTAGAGCCAGTACACGCACGTGCACGCCAGCGCTACCAGCCAGTCACGCGGATACATGGCCACGCCAAGCCACAGCAGGTAATTGCCCACGTACAGCGGATGCCGCACCAGCGAATAGGCGCCAGTCGTGTTGAGCTGCGCGGCACGCTGCTCGCGGGCGTTGCGGCCAGAGGTACTGGCAGGCGTGTACCCGACCGTCAGCACGCGTATCAGCAGGCCACCCGCGCAAACCAGCAGGCAGAACGACGCCCACAAGTTGTTGTTGAAGGCACTGCCGCCCAGGAAAGTAAAACGGGTCATCGACAGCAGCAGCAGTCCGATGAACAAAACCGGCAAGTAGCTGCGCCAGCGGAAAAGCCAGTTACCCGATGCCTTCATTTCATCGATGTAAGCCAAGGTCAGGACTCTCTTGCGGTCACGAGGGCAGCAGGAAACCGGCAACGACTTTCCGGCCTTCGGTCGCGAGCACGTTGAAGGTGCGCGCTGCCGCCGCGTTGTCCATGGTCTCGATGCCGATGCCGCGGGTCAGGCAGGCGGCAATGACCGATGCATCGGGGAACCGCAGGCGGTCGCCGCTGCCGAGCAGGATTACCGCCGGCTCCAGCGCCAGCAGCGGCGCCATGTCCTCCGGTTCCAGTTCGTTGGCCGCACATGGCCGCCACTGCTCGATCAACTGCATCGGCGAGATGATGAAACTGCGGGTTAGCCGCCGCTCATTCACCAGCACGCCTTCCGGGCTGACGCCCCGCAGGATGTAGCGGAAGTCCGGGTTTTCCAGGGTCAGCTGCATGGCTCAACCGCGCGGCAGGATGACCAGCGGGTTTTCGTCGTTGCGGCGATACAGCACGGCGGTATGGCCTAGGCGGCTGACCAGCACGGCGTCGCAGCTATCAGCCAGGTCGGCGATCAGCGCATCGCGCGAGTCACGATCCGCAGCCGCCACCTTCACCTTCACCAGCTCGTGCTGCTCCAGGGCTAGCGCGAGTTCGCTTCGGACGCCGAGCGTTACTCCCTTCGCACCGACCATCACCACCGGCTTCAGGTCGTGGGCCAGGCCGCGCAGATAGCGCTTCTGCGGGTTGGAAAGGGCTTGGGGCATGACGTATGGACCGGGAAGCTGCGGGCCAAAAGGGTATCATGGAGGCCCCTTTCGCCGGTTTTCCCAGCAATGGCCGCCCGCAGCAAGAGTAGCCAGAACTGGTTGAAGGAGCACTTCGCAGACCCCTTCGTGAAGAAAGCCCAGGCTGAAGGCATGCGTTCGCGCGCGGCTTACAAGCTCGAGGAGCTGCTCGAGCGTGGGCAGCTGCTCAAGCCAGGCATGGTCGTCGTCGACCTGGGCGCAGCGCCCGGCGGCTGGTCGCAAGTCCTGCGCCGTGGACTGCGCGACAAGCGCGGCAATGATATCGGCCGCGTGCTCGCCCTGGACATCCTCGACATGCCCCCGATCGCCGGGGTCGAATTCATTCACGGCGATTTCAGAGAACCTGCCGCACTGTCGAGCCTCGAGGCGCTGCTTGGTGGTCATCCGGTCGACCTTGTACTTTCTGACATGGCCCCCAATATGACTGGTGTCGACACCGTGGATCAGGCACGTGCAATGTACCTTTCGGAGCTGGCCCGGGATTTTGCCGACGCCCATCTCAAAACCAGTGGCAATTTTCTGATCAAATTGTTCCAGGGCGAAGGATTCGACACGTACGTGGCTGACCTCAGGCGCCGATACACCAAGCTGGTAATTCGCAAGCCGGCCGCGTCCCGGCGTCGCTCGAACGAAGTTTTTGCGCTCGCCACCGGCAAGCGCTGACACCCTATTCAAATGCGCCGGCCTGCCCCGACGCGGAAGGAAAGCTATAAATGAATGATCTCGTGAAAAACCTGCTGGTCGCGCTAGCCGTTGCGCTGGTCCTGATGACGGTCTTCCAGACCTTCTCGCACGGCCCGACCACCAGCCCGACCGAAGTGACCTACTCCAGCTTCCTGAGCGAAGTTGATTCGGACAAGGTGCATAAAGTCGAGTTCACCGACGCTGGCGCCACCGGCGGTACCACCGTGCTTAACTTCGAGCGTGACGATGGCAGCAAGGGCGTGTCGTTCGGTCCCTATGACCGCGACCTGGTCAACGATCTGGTGCGTCACAAGGTCGAGATCGTGCAGGCCAAGCCGGACAACACGCCGTCGCTGTGGGCGATCCTTGCCACTTTCCTGCCGTACCTGCTGTTCATCGGAGTCTTCATCTATTTCATCCGCCAGATGCAGCAGGGAGGCAGTCGCGGCGCGATGACCTTCGGCCGCTCGCGCGCCAAGCTGCAGGGTGAAAACGAAGTCAAGGTAACCTTCGCCGACGTCGCCGGTTGCGACGAGGCCAAGGAGGAAGTGGCGGAGCTGGTCGAATTCCTGCGCGACCCGGGCAAGTTCCAGAAGCTGGGTGGGCGTATCCCACGCGGCGTGCTGATGGTCGGTTCACCCGGCACCGGCAAGACGCTGCTGGCTCGTGCCATCGCTGGTGAAGCCAAGGTTCCGTTCTTCTCCATCTCCGGCTCCGACTTCGTCGAGATGTTCGTCGGTGTCGGCGCCAGCCGCGTGCGTGACATGTTCGACCAAGCCAAGAAGCAATCGCCTTGCATTATCTTCATCGATGAAATCGATGCTGTCGGCCGCCACCGCGGCGCCGGACTTGGCGGCGGTCACGATGAGCGCGAGCAGACACTGAACCAGTTGCTGGTGGAGATGGACGGTTTTGAAGGTGGCGAAGGCGTGATCGTCATCGCCGCGACCAACCGTCCCGACGTGCTCGATCCGGCGCTGCTGCGGCCGGGCCGCTTCGATCGCCAGGTCACCGTCGGCTTGCCCGATGTGAAGGGCCGCGAACAGATTTTGAAAGTGCATATGCGCAAGGTGCCCCTCGACGCCGACGTCGATGCCATGACCATCGCGCGCGGCACGCCCGGTTTCTCCGGCGCGGACCTGGCCAACCTCGTCAACGAGGCCGCTTTGTTCGCAGCGCGTGAAAGCGCCAAGGATGTGCGCATGGAGCACTTCGACAAGGCCCGCGACAAGATCATGATGGGCGCCGAGCGCCGCTCGATGGCGATGAGCGAAGACGAGAAACGCAACACCGCCTATCACGAAGCCGGGCACGCCATTGTCGGCCGCCTGGTTCCGGACCACGATCCGGTCTACAAGGTCACCATCAGTCCGCGCGGTCGCGCGCTTGGCGTGACCATGTACTTGCCCGAAGGCGACCGCTACAGCTATGACAAGGTCAACATCGAAAGCCGGCTGTGCTCGCTGTACGGCGGTCGTGTTGCCGAGGAGCTGGTGTTTGGTTCCGACCACGTGACCACCGGTGCCTCCAACGACATCGAACGCGCCACCAAGATGGCGCGCAACATGGTCACCAAGTGGGGGCTGTCCGACGAAATGGGGCCGATCTCCTACGGCGATGAAGAAGACGAGGTCTTCCTCGGCCGCTCGGTGACGCAGACCAAGAGCGTGTCCGACGACACCGCGCGCAAGATCGATGAGGTCGTGCGCAGCATCCTTGACCGCGCCTACTCGCGCACCAGGGAGTTGCTGCAGGCCAACCTCGACAAGTTGCACATCATGGCCGAGGCATTGCTCGCCTACGAAACCATCGATGCAACCCAAATCGATGCGGTCATGGAAGGCCGTCGCCCGGGCCCGCCCGCCGACTGGACCAAGACCGGTCGCACGAGTAAGGACAAGATCGGCCCGGCCAATGGCACGCTGGGTGGAGCGGCGCCGCAGACCTGATCGGCCCGCCTTGTGTTCGACACTACGCCGTACCTGGATTGCGCCGGCCGCAAGTTGCTGCTGGACCACCCCAGGATCATGGGCATCGTCAACGTAACGCCGGATTCTTTTTCCGATGGCGGCCGTCACGCCAGCGCCGAGGCAGCCATTGCCTTCGGGCTGGCGCTTGCTGCCGCAGGCGCTGACCTGCTTGACGTCGGTGGCGAATCCACACGGCCGGGGGCAGCACCGGTCACGGCGGCAGAAGAACTCAAGCGTGTCCTGCCGGTGATTGAATGGCTGGCCCGCGAAACCGGCCTGCCCATTTCGGTCGATACCAGCAAGCCGGAAGTCATGCGCGCGGCGGTGTCCGCAGGCGCGGGCATGATCAACGACGTGTTTGCGTTGCGTAGACCCGGCGCGATGGAAGCAGCGGCTGAACTCGGCGTGCCCGTGTGCCTGGTGCATATGCTCGGCGAGCCCGGCAACATGCAGGACGATCCGCATTACGATGACGTGGTGGCCGAAGTACACGGGTTTTTCACGCAGCGCCTGTTCGCTTGCGAGATGGCCGGTATAGCCCGCAAAAAACTCCTCATCGATCCCGGTTTCGGTTTCGGCAAGACGCTGGAGCACAACTTGCGTTTGCTGCGGCAGCTGTCGCGCCTCGCGGAGATCGGCTTGCCGGTCATGGCCGGGTTGTCCCGCAAAGGCATGCTCGGCGCCATCACCGGCCGCTCGCCGGATGATCGCATTGCCGCCTCGATCACTGCGGCGGTGATTGCCGTGCAGAACGGCGCGCAGATCGTGCGGGTGCACGATGTCGCGCAGACCCGCGATGCATTGCAGGTACTGGCTGCGGTGACGGCACAACCGTCCGCAGACAAGCCTGGAAAACCAGCCCAGCCCCGTTGGGGCGATGACGACTGAGATGCGCGACGCCCGCCCGCTCGCGATCGCATTGATGGGTCCGACGGCTGCAGGCAAGACTGCCCTTGCGGTGCGCTGGGCACAACAGCTGGAAACAGAAGTCATCAGCGTGGACTCCGCGCTGGTGTACCGCGGCCTGGATATCGGTGCCGCCAAACCCGATGCACCCACGCGCGCATCGGTGCGCCACCACCTGCTCGACATCCGCGAGCCAACTCAAGCTTATTGTGCTGCTGACTTCCGCGACGACGCGCTTGCCGCGATGGCTGGCATTGCAGGCGCGGGCCGAATCCCGGTGTTGGCTGGGGGGACGAGCCTGTACTTCCGCGCGCTACTGCATGGCTTGTCGGACATGCCTGAAGCTGATCCCCGGGTGCGAGCAGAGCTGGCGGCACGCGCTTGCGAAGTTGGCTGGCCAGCGCTGCACGGCGAACTGGCGCGGGTGGACCCCGCCGCAGCCGCGCGCATCCACGCCAACGATCCACAACGCATCAGCCGCGCGCTGGAAGTATTCCAGCTCAGCGGACGGCCAATCAGCCAATGGCAACAGTCGCGCTCGCGACGGCCCTTCCCCTACCGCGTGCTGAAGCTTGCCATCGTGCCCGAGGATAGGCGTTTGATCCATGCACGCATCGCCAGCCGCTTCGATGCGATGGTCGAGTCGGGACTTCTGGATGAGGTGCGTCGCTTGCGCGACGTCCCCGGCGTACATCCGGACCTGCCCGCCATGCGCGCCGTGGGCTACCGGCAAGCCTGGCAGCATCTGGATGGCGATTTTGGTTTCGATGAGTTCCGAAATCGCGCCCTGGCGGCGACGCGGCAGTTGGCGAAGCGGCAGCTGACCTGGTTGCGAGGAATGCACGACGTGCGCTGGGTCGATGCCGAAGCTGCGCCCGCCACCCTCGAGCAGGCATTGCAGCAATTTGTCACTCGCAGCTGACGACGCGGCCGTGTAAAGTAGCCGGTGATCCCTTGGCGGCCCGGACTTTTTGGCCGCAGATCGCGCCGTCTGGCGCGGAATAATAATAATTAATCGGAGTCCCGGATGACCAAAGGTCAATCATTGCAAGATCCCTTCCTGAATGCGTTGCGCCGCGAACGCGTGCCAGTGGCCGTGTACCTGGTCAACGGCATCAAGCTGCAGGGCACCATCGAAAGCTTCGACCAGTTCGTGGTGTTGTTGCGCAACACGGTCAGCCAGATGGTCTACAAGCATGCGATTTCAACGGTCGTGCCCGCGCGCAACGTGCGCATGGGGCCGCCCGGCAGCGATGAAACCGCCGCCGACCAGGACCAGGACGAGTAGCCGTTGACGGCACCGTCGAATACCGCGGGCAAGTCCGACAAAGCGCTGCTGGTCCAGCCTTATCCGCTGGGCCGGCAAGACTCGTCGCTGCTCGAGGAGTTCTCGGAGTTGGCGCGATCCGCCGGCGCTACGGTCGTAGGCACCATCGCCGCGCGGATCGAGCGGCCTAGCGCATCCTCGTACGTGGGCAGTGGCAAGGTCGAGGAAATCCTGGCCGCCTGCGAAGCCACGGACGCCGACATCGTGTTGTTCAACCACACGCTCAGCCCGGTGCAGGAGCGCAATCTTGCGAAGGCGCTCGACCGCCGCGTGGTCGACCGCACGGGCCTGATCCTGGATATCTTTGCGCAACGCGCGGTGTCGCACGAAGGCAAGCTGCAGGTCGAACTGGCGCAGCTCAAGCACCTGTCGGCGCGCCTGGTGCACGCGCGCAGCGGGCTCGACAGCCAGCGCGGCGGCTCGATCGGCCTGCGCGGGCCGGGCGAGACGCGACTGGAAACCGATCGGCGCCTGCTGCAGAAACGGCGGGAAGTCCTTGAGGCGCGCCTGGACAAGGTCGAGGTGCAACGCACGCAGATGCGCCGCGCCCGCCTGCGCAACGCCGTGCCGCGCGTAGCGCTGGTCGGCTACACCAACGCCGGCAAGTCCACGCTGTTCAACAGCCTGACCGGCTCAGGCGTTTACGCCGCCGACAAACTGTTTGCAACGCTCGATCCCACGGTGCGGCGCATGGACAGCAGTGCCGGCCCGCTCGCGCTGTCGGACACCGTTGGCTTCGTGCGCGACTTGCCGCACGACCTGGTAGCGGCATTCCGCTCCACGCTTTCTGAAGCGCGCGATGCAGACTTGCTGTTGCACGTCATCGATGCCGCCGACGACCTGCGCGACGAGCGCATCGGACAGGTGGATGCGGTGCTGGCCGAAATCGGCGCTGGAGACATCCCGCAGATCCTGGTATTCAACAAGATCGACCGCATCGACGGCACTGCCGCGCACCGGGAAGTTTCCTCGGACGGCGGCCCGTCGCCAGGAACGCGCACGCGCGAGCGCATCTGGCTTTCAGCGCAAAGTGGCGCGGGACTCGAGCTGTTGCGCGAGTCGCTTGGCCAACGCTTCAGCGACCGCCAGATCAGTGGCGAGGTGCGCCTGTCCTCGGACCAAGGCCGGCTGCGAGCCCGTCTGCATGCGCTCGGCGCCATCAAGGACGAAGCCTTCGACGAGTCCGGCTGGCAGCTCCGGCTGGAGATGCCACTGGCCAGTGCCGAGCGCCTTTCACAAGAGCCGGGCGGACATTTGCTGCTCGAGCTCTTGCTTGTTGGCCCTGGCGCCCCTACCTACAATTCTGACAATCAATGAAATCAGCGCCGGGCGGCGGATTCGCCCGAGCCTGGGGAGCAAGCATGGCGTGGAATCAGCCTGGTAAAGGCAAGCAAAACCCTTGGGGTGCCAAGGGTTCCGGTGGCGGCCTGGACGCCATCGTGCAGCGGCTGCGCGAAATGTTCGGCAGCGGTGGCAGCCCATTGGGCTGGTTGCTGCCCGTGCTTGCCTTGCTGCTCGTGTTCAACAGCTTCAAGCTGATCGACGAACGCCAGCGCGGCGTGGTGCTGCGCTTCGGACAGTTCAACCGGATCATGACTCCCGGCGCAAATTTCAAATGGCCGTGGCCAGCCGAAACCGTGACCATCATCGACGCCACCAAGATCGAGTCGCTCGATGATGAAGTGCGCGTGCTGACCGCCGACGAGAACATTGTCGACATCAAGTTCAACGCCCAGTACCAGGTCAGCGACCCGCGCCTGTTCCTGTTCGGGTTCCGTGACGACCTGAGCGTCGACGGGCAGGTGTCCCAGGGTCGTGAAACCATGCAGAACGCCGCCGAAAGCGCGGTGCGCGAAGTCGTCGGCAACAACAGCATGGACACGGTGCTGTTCGAGCGCAGCCGGCTGATCGTCGCGGCGCGCCAGCATTTGCAGGATGCGCTCGACCTGTACAAGACCGGCCTGAAGGTCACCGAATTCACGCTGCAGAATGCGCGCCCGCCCGAAGAGGTCAAGACAGCGTTCGATGACGCGATCAGCGCGCGCGAAGACAAGAGCCGTATCGAAAGCGAAGCCACTGCCTACGCCAGCAAGATCGTGCCCGAAGCGCGCGGCGCAGCCCAGCGCATCAAAGCCGAATCGGAAGGCTACCGTGCCGCCACGATCGCCAAGGCCGAGGGTGATGCGCAACGCTTCACGCTGCTGGTTCCGCAATACCGCAAGTCACCGGAAGTCACGCGCAAGCGCCTGTACCTGGAAACCATGCAGCAAGTGCTGGCGAGCAACCAGAAAGTCATCGCCGGCCGCGACAACAACGTGCTGTACCTGCCCTTGAACGGCGCGCCGGCAAGTTCCGCGGCGATGGCGCCGCTGTCGCAACTGCCGTCGGTCCGATCGACTCCCGGAACTGCCGCCCCCGGCAGCACAGACAACAACCCCGACCAGCGCCCCGCGCGGGCCGAGGGTCGCGAGGCAGGACGCTGACATGCGCAATCTGACCAGTATCGTCACCGCCGCCGTGCTCGTCCTGCTGCTGTTGATCGGCTCGACCTTCGTCGTCAATGAAAGCCAGACGGCCATCGTGCTCAACCTCGGAAAGATCGTGCGCACCAACCTGCAACCGGGACTGCACTTCAAATGGCCACTGGTGGAGGAGGTGCGCAAGTTCGACCGGCGCATCCTGTCGCTCGACGATGCGCCCGAGCGCTACCTGACAGCGGAAAAGAAAGACGTCGAGGTCGACTACTTCGTCAAATGGCGCATCAGCGACGTCACCACCTTCTATCGCGCCGCCAGCGGCGGTGACGAAGGCGCGGCCAAGTCGCGGCTGACCCCGATCGTGAAGAATGCGCTGCGCAACGAGATCAACCAGCTGGACTTGAAGAAAGTGGTGTCCAGCGGCCGCAGCGACCTGACCGGCCGCTTGCTGAAGAGCATCAACGTTGGCGCCGCGACGCTGGGCATCGAGGTGCTCGACGTGCGCATCAAGAAGATCAACCTGCCGCAGGACAGCGACATCCTGGTGTCGGTGTTCAACCGCATGCGCGCCGAACGCACGCGGGTGGCCAACCAGCTGCGCGCGGAAGGCGCGCAGGGCGCGGAAGGCATCAAGGCCGAGGCCGAGCGCCAGCGCCAGGTGCTGCTGGCCGATGCCGAGCGTGACGCGCAATCGCTGCGCGGCGAGGGCGATGCGCGCGCCGCCGAGATCGGCGCTAATGCCTACGGCCAGGACGCGGAGTTCTACTCGTTCTACCGGAGCCTTGAGGCCTATCGCAATTCGATGGCCGACGGCAAGACGGTGATGGTGCTCGACCCCAACTCCGAATTCCTGCGCTACTTCGGCAAGGACACGCGCTGAAACTGACGCCCCGGGTATAATCCGGCTTCAAGAACCGGAGTCGCCATGGGTCAGTCCGTCGTAGTGCTTGGTGCCCAGTGGGGCGATGAAGGCAAGGGCAAGATCGTCGACCTGCTGACCGAGCGGATCGGCGCGGTCGTCCGCTTCCAGGGTGGCCACAACGCGGGCCATACATTGGTCATCGGCGGCAAGAAGACGGTGCTGCACCTGATCCCGTCCGGCATCCTGCGCGAAGGCGCGCTGTGCCTGATCGGCAATGGCGTGGTGCTGTCACCGGCGGCACTGAAAAAAGAAATCGGCGAGCTCGAAGCCACCGGCGTTGACGTGCGCTCCCGGCTGAAGATCAGCCCGGCCACGCCGCTGATCATGCCGTACCACATCGCCCTTGACCAGGCGCGCGAAAAAGCCGCTGGTGGCAAGGCTATCGGCACCACCGGGCGCGGCATCGGTCCGGCGTATGAAGACAAAGTGGCGCGCCGTGGCGTGCGCGTGGCCGACTTGCAATATCCGACCGAGCTCGCTGAAAAACTTCGGGAAGTCCTCGACTACCACAACTTCGTGCTGACCCAATACCTGCGCGTGGACGCGGTCGATTTCCAGAAGACGCTCGATGAAGCGCTGGAATTCGGCGCGTACGTCAAGCCCATGGTGGCTGACGTGGCCGGCTTGTTGCACGAGCTGCGCAAGCAGGGCAAGCGGGTAATGTTCGAGGGCGCGCAAGGTTCGTTGCTTGACATCGACCACGGCACCTATCCGTATGTCACGTCGAGCAACACCACCATTGGCGGTGCGCTCGCAGGCACCGGCGTTGGCGCCGATGCTATCGATTACGTGCTTGGCATCGCCAAGGCCTACGCCACGCGCGTGGGCGGCGGCCCGTTCCCTACCGAACTACACGACGAGGTGGGCGAGGGCATACGTGCGCGCGGCGCAGAGTTCGGCGCGACCACAGGGCGTCCGCGCCGCTGCGGCTGGATCGACATCGTCGCGCTCAAGCGCGCTGTGGCGATCAACGGCATCTCCGGCCTGTGCATCACCAAGCTCGATATCCTCGACGGCATGCCGACGCTGAAGATGTGCATCGCCTATAAATACCGCGGCAAGCAGACCGAATATGCGCCGCTCGACGCAGCCGGCTGGGATGAGTGCGAACCGGTCTACCTGGAGTTTCCGGGCTGGAACGAAAACACCGCAGGCGTCACCGAGTTTGCGAAGCTCCCCGCGGCGGCGCGTGCGTACCTGCGCGCGCTCGAAGAACTCGTCGGTTGTACGCTGGCTATCGTGTCCACGGGGCCGGGTCGCGAAGCAACCATGATCCTGCGCGATCCCTTCGCCTGACCAGCAAGCGCTTCAGCCTGCTTTCCACGATAGCGGCAGCAACAGTTCGAAGACGCAGCCGCCGTGGCGGCCAGCGCCGAAGGCGCCATGCTGACGTAGGCGCCAGCGACGCCGGCGGCAAATGTGATCCCCAGGGTCAGGCCGCGGAATGCGCTGGTTTTCCAGCGGCTGCGGCGCGCCGGGCTTTGGGTATGTCCAGTCATATATGTTCTCCAGTGTTGGGTCGCCGTGGCTACGACGACACGCGCAGCTTGGGCGCCCACGATTCAGCGATTGCGTGGTTTTTGTAAAGATTTGTTCGTGCGCAGGCACAGCCGGCGCTGGCGATCACGAAGGGAGCGCGGTAGTCTGGTAGGAATGCTTCGCCAAGCCTGCCACCTGCTGCTGTCCCTCGCGCTGATCTTCCAGGGCATGGCCGTGGCGTGCGCCGCCGGTGACGCCCAAGGCCGTGGGCACGCACACGCGCACGGCGCTGCCACTGCCGCAACGCACTGCGCGCATGCGGGCTGCGGTAAATGCACGGATGGCCAGGGAGGCTCTGGAAAAGGCAAAAGCGCAGCCGGCGGCTGCATGCATTCGTGCAGCATGCCGGCCAACCTGCCGGATCTGGCGCTCCTGATGGCCTCGTCAATCGCGCCCGCCGCACTGTCGCCCGCGCCGGCAAGGTCACTGCTGGAACGGGTGCAGGTTCCGCCAACACCTCCCCCCATCGCCTGATCGGCGCCCGCCGCCCGCAACGCTTCGCTGCGGCCTGCATATCATTCTCCCGACCTTGGACTCCATGCCGGCCTTTGCGCTGGCCTGGCGGCTCCCCGTGGCGCTACGCCACACCAGAGGATTGGCATCATGTGGCTTGAACGACTCACCGGCCTGCGCGCACGCGCCGGCCATGCGTGCCTCTTATGGTTGGCCGGCTCCTACCTCGCCGTAGCTGTCGCGGCAAGTCCGGCGTCGACGGCTCTGACCTTGCCGTCGGCAATGACGCTTGCGCTGGATCGTGCTCCATTGCTGGATGCCGACGCGGCGCGAACGGCCGCGGCCGCCAGCGACCTCGACCAAGCCGAGGCCTTGCCCGACCCGCAACTGGTGCTTGGGCTGGACAATCTCGCGATCACGGGCCCAAACGCCGGCTCGCTTTCAGGCGATGACATGACCATGCGCCGCATCGGCATCAGCCAGGAATGGCCTGGCCGCGCCAAGCGCCGTGCTCGCGGCGATCAAGCGCAGGCGCGGTACGCGGAAACCGTCGTGGCGCAAACGGCAACGCGGCTGTCGGTCGAGCGGGCAGCCGGTAACGCATGGGTGGCCTGCTGGGCGGCCGAGCAACGGGTGGCGTTGCTGGAGCAGATGCATGAGGAGCTTGTCCGTGCGGTGTCCATCGCGCAGGCACACCTGCGCGGTGGAGAAGGCAGCGCCAGCGACGTGCTCCTGGCGCGCAGTGCCCGGGCCGATCACGAAAATGACATGAGCATTGCCACCGCTGAACTGCAGGCGGCGCGAATATCTCTGCGCCGGTGGATCGGGGCGGACGCAAGCACGGCGCTTACGCCGGCCCCCAACTTCGACAACCTGCCGATATCGGCGCAGGCGTTGCGCGAGTCGACAGGTCGCCAGGCCGTGGGCCAACTGTGGGCGGCCAGGCAGCGCAGCGCGGAAACAGCCGTACAGCTTGCCCGCGCCGAGCAGCGGCCGGATCTCAACCTGGGGTTGAGTTACGGCGCGCGCAGCGGCGGACGCAGCGACATGCTCAGCGTCGAGGTCGGCGTCGGCCTGCCGTTTTTTGCACGCCGGCGGCATGAGCTAGACATTGCCGCACGGCGCGCTGAAGCCGACGCGATCTCCGCGGAAGCAACGGACGCGCAACGCGCGCAAGCCGAAGCACTCGAACGCGAACTGTCGCTCTGGCAGGGCCAGGCCGAGGTCATCGCGCGCTATCGCCAGACGTTGCTGCCATTGGCGCGCGACCGCGTTCGCGTCGCGCTTGCGGCGTACTCTGGCGGCGGAACCATTGAACCCTGGCTCCTCGCCCGACAGGAAGCAGTCGATACGCAGCTGAAATATTCAAAAGCGCAGGCCGAGCAGGCGACGCGCTGGGTCCTGCTCGCAACACTGCTGCCGGGAGACAGCCATGAATGACATCGTCAAACGGCGCCGCGGTGCCTTCATCGCTGCCGCTGTCGTAATCGCGCTGTTGCTCGCAATGCTCGCCGGTTTCTGGGCGGGCCGGCGCGGCAGCATGAAAGCCGTGCAAGCCTCACCTTCCTCGCGCTCTTCCGACATCGCGTACTGGTATGACCCGATGGTGCCGGGGCAGCATTTCAACAAGCCCGGAAAATCCCCATTCATGGATATGCAATTGGTGCCGCGGCGCACGGGAACGAACCCTTCGGCCGGTGTTCGAGTGGATGCGAATACGCGTGCAAATCTCGGCCTGCGCACCGCGCTGGTGAAGGTCGGCGCCGGCACCGACTCCACCATCAACGCCGCAGGCACGCTGCAGTGGGACCTGCGCGGGGAACGCCGCATCAGCAGCCGTGTCGAAGGCTACGTCGACCAGGTGTTCGTGCTGGCGCCGTTCGAACATGTGCGGGCCGGGCAGCCGCTGGTGTCCATCGTCGCGCCGCGCCTGGCCAGTGCGCTTGCCGAATATCGCGCGCTTGCCTCAAGTGCTTCCGCAGATGCTCGGGCGACTACTGCTGCCGCGCGAGCCCGGCTGCGCGTACTTGGACTGGTCGACGGTGATTCCGGCGCCTCGCGGGATGGCGTGCCACGGGTGTTGCTGCGCGCCGCAACCGACGGCGTGCTTGCGGAGATCAATGTGCGTGGCGGCGACAACGTGGCGCCCGGGCAAGTGCTGTTCCGGCTCAACGCCACCGATCCGCTGTGGATGGAAGCACGCATGCCGCCCGGCAGCCAGGCATCGGTGACTTCCGGGCAAGCGGTCACCATTCACGTCGCCAGTTTTCCAGGCGAGGTATTCAGCGGCCATGTCGACGCGCTGCTTCCGCAGGTCGATGTGCAATCGCGCGCGCAAGCGCTGCGCATCGTCATCGACAACCACGACGGACGCCTGGCTGCCGGCATGATTGCCGAGGCAAACCTGGTGACAACAGCAGGCGCAGCCAGGCCGCGGGTGCCAAGCGAGGCCTTAATCCTCACCGGCACCGATGCGCGCGTGATCGTTGAAACCGATGAGGGTTTTGTGCCGGTGCATGTGGTGCCCGGTCGCAGCGCGTCGGGCAGTACCGAAATCCTCGAAGGACTGAAAGGCGGCGAGCGCGTGCTGGTTTCCGGCCAGTTCCTAATCGATTCCGAAGCCAGCCTGTCCGGCGGCCTGCAGCGCCTGCAGGATGCAGCCAATGCGCAGCCGGCTGACCCGTCCAACCCGCAGCGCGCAACCCCGCCATGATTGCAGCCTTGATCCGCGCCTCCATCGCCAATCGCGCCGTCGTGCTGATGGCGACGCTGCTGTTGGCCGCCCTGGGCTTGTGGGCGCTGAAACACACGCCACTCGACGCGTTGCCGGAGTTGTCGGACACCCAAGTGATAGTGCGCACACAGTGGGCGGGGCAAACGCCGCGTATCGTCGAGGACCAGGTCACCTACCCACTGGCCACGACGCTGCTTTCGGTGCCGGGCGTGAAGGCCGTGCGCGGCTATTCCTTCTTTGGTGATTCTTTCGTCTACGTGTTGTTCGAGGATCGCACCGACCTGTATTGGGCGCGATCGCGCGTGCTGGAGTACCTCAGCCAGGCGCGCGATCGTTTACCCCGGAATGTCGCGCCGACGCTCGGGCCCGACGCGACCGGGTTGGGTTGGATCTACGAATATGCGCTCATCGATCGCAGCGGCCGCCATGACCTGGGTGAACTGCGCGCGCTGCAGGACTGGCGCTTGCGCTATGAGCTCAAGACCATTCCCGATGTTGCCGAAGTGGCGAGTGTGGGCGGCACCGTCAGTGCCTGGCAGATCATTCCGGACCCGCAGGCACTGGCCGCGCGGGGGATAACGGTCGAGCGTCTGGTCGAAGCCGTGCGGGCGAACAATGGCGCGACTGGGGGCTCGGTGATCGAGCAGGGCGAAGCGGAATTGATGGTGCGCAGCGAGGGTTACCTGAAGTCCACCGCGGATTTCGAACAGGTGCCGATCCTGATGGATGCAGGCGCAACACCGGTTCTGCTCGGCGACGTAGCGCGCATCCAGCGCGGCCCGAGCTTTCGCCGAGGCATCGCTGAACTCGATGGTGGTGGCGAGGTGGCGGGCGGCGTAATCATCCTGCGCACCGGCAAGGATGCGCTGGCTGC
>JAYSXN010000186.1:0-1760 GCA_043717405.1 Gammaproteobacteria bacterium | reverse complement strand
GCCGCACTGCAGGCGCGCGACCTCACCGATGCGCAGGCCGAGCCCGGCCAGCAGCGCAAACATGGTCTCGTAGGCCGGCCCGCGCATCGGCGCGCGGGAGTTGTCCGGCAACAGGGCTGCCGCGGCCAGCAGGTTCCGGATGGCTTCTGTGTCGAACAGGAACGGCTGACGCCGCACGCCCTCGCGCTTCGGCCGAAGCTGCAGGGGAGATTCGACGAGAACCTGCTGGTCGACCATCCAGTGGAACAGCCGGCGCACCACGCCCAGCAGGTGATTGAAGCCGCGAGCGTTGACCCTGCCGCGCGATGCCAGGAATTGCTCCAGGCATGCGCCGGTCACATCGCCCAGCGACAGGACCCGTTGATCAACGAGGTACCGGTCAAGCAGCCGCAGGCTCCTGTCCTCCGAGGCGAACTTGCAGCCCATGGCGCGCTTGGCGCTGAGATAGCGCTCGATGTCGCCTGCCAACGGGCTGCTGAAACCACACCACGCCGCCCTCACAGCGCCTCCTCCGCATCGCCGATGGCGAGCTGGCGTAAGCGGTGGAGCGCCACCTTGGCATAGACGAGCGTCGACTCCGCACGGCGGTGGCCAACGTAGTCGCCGATCGCCTTGAAGGCAACGCCAGACTCGACCAGGCGCTGCACGCAACTGTGGCGCAGCGTGTGCGAACCCGGTCGTGGCACCTTGATGCCGGCAGCGACGATGTACTGCGCCGCGAGCCTGGAGATGCTGTAGTGATTGATAGGGTCGAATGGCGTCCTGGAGGTCAGGAAGACATGCCGGTCATCAACCGCAGGGCGGCCGGCACGCAGGTAGTCGATGACGGCTTCGCCAACGCTGGCTGACAGTGGGTAGATGGACGAGTGCCCGCCCTTGCGTGCCGACACCTTCAGTTGTGAATGCGCTTAATCCAGGTCGTCCAGTTCCAGGGCGGCAACCTCGCGCGCGCGCAGCCCGTAGCTGGCCAGCAACAGCATCACGGCGTAGTCGCGCTTGCCCACGCTGGAGCGGCGGTCGACGCCATCAAAAACCCTCTGGACATCAGCCCACGGGATCCCTCGCGGCAGAGAGGACTGCTTGTACTTGCGCCCGCGCGGCAGGGCGCGGGTGATGTCGGCCGGAATGATGTTCTCCCGATGCAGGTAGCGCAGAAAGACACGCAAGGCGCCCGTGCAGTCATGCAGGCTGGTGGGGACAAGTGACTTCGCGCGTTCGGCGACGTAGCGGCCCAGCAGCGACGGCGAGAGGTCGGACAGGCCGACATCACTTCGATGAAGAAATGCTTCGAACTTGCGCAGTTCGACGGCACGACCAGCGCAGGTCTCGGGCCGCAGTCCTCTCCCTTCGCGCAGGAACGGGAAGAAGCCTGGCACGCTCGCCATGAACGGCGTCGCGACGCGGTGCCGCACCCTTGTAAACCCCGGCACGATGAGCTCGAGCAGCTGCTCGACCGGCACCTGGGCATTGGCGAGCACCGCGCCACGCGCCGCCTTGCTGAGGCGGCTTGGAGCCTTGGCGCGCATCCACTCGTCGATGAACGGCTGCACATGCGCTGGCAACTGCTCGCACGCGGTGACGCCGCGGGCGCAGACGAATTGGTTGAAGTGGCGCAGCGTGCTTACGTGCCGCAAGATCGAAGCACTCGATGCACGCCGAGATTCGAGCCAGCCGACGTAGCGCTCGATCTGTGGCCCCAGCCAGAGCGCCCGGATGCGGTCTGCAGTGACGGGCCGGTGGAAGTAGCGTTCCAACATAAA
>JAYSXN010000185.1:0-1761 GCA_043717405.1 Gammaproteobacteria bacterium | reverse complement strand
CGGTGCTGACGGCGCTGAACCTGGCGGCGGAACTGTTGCAGGGCCGAAGCCGCGATACCTCGCAGGACGATGCGGTGTCGCGCACGCTCGGCGAGATGAATCGCAAGCTCGACGGCCTGTTCGATTCCCTCGCTTCGCGCTGACGGAATATTCACGCCTGCGACAGGACGCGGGGCTATACTGGATTGGTATCCTCTGCCGTGTTCGACAGCGTGCGCTAACATACGCCTTGTCCCATAAACACGACCTGGGAATCGCGCGCGATCGCGGTGTGCATGTCCGCCTTGTTGCGGAAAGCCTGATGCGGTTGTGCAGGTGCCCACTTGATCCTAGGGATCAAGGTCGTTTCGCAAGCATCGACATGGCGGAGGATGCAATTTGAATCAAGCCGCTTCGCTTGCCGGCGCAAAGCGCCAACTGCGTGCGCGACTAGCCGCGGCACGTGCAGCGATTCCCGCGCCGGTGCGCATGCAAGCCGCCGAAAGCATCGCCAGCCTTTTTCGGCAGCTGCCCGCCCGGCCCGGCTACGTCGCCGGCTATTGGGCCATGCGCGGCGAAATACCCTTGCACGTATTGCAACTGCGGCTTGCGCCCGGGCAGGTCTGGTGTTTGCCTTGCATCCAATCCGACGGCAGCCTTAGTTTCGCGCCCTGGCGCCCGGGCGATGCGCTGGTCAGCAACCGCTACGGCATTCCCGAGCCGGACCTCGACGCCGCTTCGCAACTGCCTGCAGAGCAGATGTGGGCGATCCTGTTGCCACTGCTCGGCTTCACGCGCGCAGGTATCCGCCTGGGCAGTGGCGGCGGCTATTACGATCGCACGCTCGCCTTCCGTCGCGCGTCCGGGCCACCGCCGCAACTGCTGGGCGTCGGCTATGCCATGCAGGAGATCGGGCACCTGGCTGCCGAGCCTTGGGACGTGCCGATGGATGCGGTGATCACCGAGCGCGAATTCATTACGATTGCAGCACCTTGCGGGCAGGATGCGTCATGAAATACTGGCTGATGAAGTCCGAGCCGGATGCCTTTTCCATCGACGAGCTCGCCAAGGTCGGCCGTGAACCGTGGACCGGCGTGCGCAACTACCAGGCGCGCAACTTCATGCGCCAGATGGAAGTGGGCGATGGCGTCATGTTCTACCATTCCAGCACCGGAGTGCCGGGCATAGTCGGACTGGCCGAAGTGGCGTCGGTGCCCTACCCGGACCCAACGCAGTTCCTGAAGAAGTCGCACTACTTCGATCCCAAGAGCACTCGCGAGGATGCGCGCTGGTCACTGGTGGATGTTGCCTTCAAGCGCAAGCTCAAGCGCGTGATATCGCTCGAGGAATTGAAGGCGAATGCCGCGTTGTTCGACGATTTTTCCCTGCTGCGCCGTGGCAACCGCCTGTCGGTTTCGCCGGTGACCGCCGCGCAATGGAAAACCATTCTTTCACTGGAATAAGGCGCAGCGGCATGTCGCAGGACGAAGGCAAGCGTCGGTCGGGTGAGAAGGCCGCGGAATATGTCATCGATGGCAGCGTCGTCGGCGTCGGCACGGGCTCGACGGTCGCTTTTTTCATCGCCGCGCTTGGTCGCATGAAGCAACGCATTGCCGGCGCCGTTTCAAGTTCCGAGCAAAGTACGCGCTTGCTCAAGGAGATTGGCATTACGGTGCTCGATCTGAATAGCAGCGGGCCGCTTGCCTTGTACGTGGATGGCGCCGACGAGTGTGATCCGCAGCGGCGCCTGATCAAGGGCGGCGGCGCGGCGCTGACGCGTGA
>JAYSXN010000184.1:0-5371 GCA_043717405.1 Gammaproteobacteria bacterium | reverse complement strand
AAGGCGTGCCCGCGCTCGACGTACAGCTGGACCTGCCCGAACGCCTGCAGATAGACGATGCGCAGCGCGCGCAAGTCTTGCTGCGCTGCGCCCAGGAGATCATTACCAACACCGTCCGCCACGCCGGGGCGACCCGCTTGCGCCTGCGCCTGACCCAGGACGATGCCGGCATCCAGCTGCAGGCGCAGGACAATGGCCGTGGTTGCGCCAATGCCAAACCGGGCAACGGCTTGCGCGGCATGCGTGAACGTCTTGCCGCTTGCGGCGGCCAAGTGGATATCATCAGCGCACCGGGGCAGGGTTTCGCCCTCGACGTTCGCATACCGCTGGAGGCGGCCCCATGATCCGAGTCTGCCTGGTCGATGACCAGACGCTGGTGCGCCAGGGCGTTCGCTCGCTGCTGGAGCTCGCCGAAAATATCGAAGTGGTCGCCGAGGCCTCCGATGGCCGCCAGGCGGTCGAGCTGATCCCGCAAATCAATCCCGACGTGGTGCTGATGGACATGCGAATGCCCATCATGTCCGGGCTGGAGGCTCTGCAGGCGCTGACTGCGTTGGGCAAGCTGCCGCCCACCATCATCCTGACTACCTTCGACGACGACCAGTTGGTGCTGGCGGGAATCAAGGCCGGCGCCCGGGGCTACTTGCTCAAGGATGTGACGCTCGACCAGTTGGTGTCGGCAATCCAGACCGTCGCCGATGGCGGATCGCTGGTGCAGCCAGCGGTGACCCAGCGCCTGCTTTCAGGCCTCGAGGGATTGCACAACGCCTTCGTCAGCCTCGAGCAACCGGACCCGCTCACCGATCGCGAAACCGAAATCCTGCGCCTGATGGCCGGTGGCTTTTCCAACAAGGAAATCGCCAACTCCCTGGGGGTGGCCGAAGGCACGGTGAAGAATCACGTGTCCAACATCCTGTCCAAGCTGGGCGTGCGCGACCGGACCCGCGCGGTGCTCAAGGCCTTCGAACTGAAGCTGGTGTGACGCGCGCACGCGACGCCTGGAGACCACTGCCGGTCTCCAGCGCTACCTGTTATCCTCTTTCGTTCCTGCGACCGGGCGAAGCCTTCCCCGGTTGAGGGCCGTGCCTGGAGAGCCGTGAATGATCCGTTTTATTGAATTCTTGATTTCCCTGCTGCTTGTCGTCGTCGTGTTCGTGGTGATCGGCCTGTTCCTGCCAGCCAAGCGCATGTACAGCTACAGCATCGAAACCAACCGGCCGATGGCGACCGTAAACGACCTGTTCAACGGCTTCGGTCGCTTCAAGGACTGGAATCCCCTGCTTCGCTACGACCCGCGCGCCAAGACCCAGATCAGCGGCCCGCCGATGGGCGTGGGCGCGCAGTTCAACTACTCCTCGCGTGACCGCGTCATCGGTGACGGCTCCTGGAAAATCATAGAGAGCGAGCCCGGCAGCAAGATCAAGTACCAGATCAATGACCCGTCGCGCGGCAACGACAAGACCATGACCATCCGCCTGGAGCGCACCGGCCAGCGCAACCAGAACATCAAGATCACCGAGGAGTACCGGGTCAACTACGGCTGGGACCTGCTCGGTCGTTACGCCGGCCTGTACGTGAACCGCAACGTCGGCGACGACGTCAAGCGCGGCCTCGACAAGTTCAGCGCGCTGCTGGCCTCGATCCCGAAGTTCGACTACTCGCAGCATCCTGGCGGCTTCAGCGTAGCCCAGCTGCCGGCGCAGGATGTCCTGCTGGTTTCGACCACGTCCAAGCGCAGCAATGATGAAATCGCCACGGCGATGAGCAACCAGATCAGCTGGCTCAAGAAAGTGACGGAGGCCAACGGCCTGGTTGCCGCCGGCCCGCTGCGCATCGTCACCAACGAATTCACTGCCGACGCCTACGCCTTCGACGTGGTTCAACCGGTGCGCCGCGCAACGGATCCGGAAGGCGCGCCGGCTGGCGCCAAGATGTCGCTGCGCCTGGAAGGTCCGGTCAGCTATGACCAGATCCCGGCACGTCGCGCCGCGGTGACCACCTACACCGGTCCGGCCCCGGGCCTGCCACGCGTGCGCGACCTGTTGCGCGCCTGGGCGATGACCCATGGCTACGACACCCAGGACCGGCCGTACGACGAGTACCTTGGTGGTGTGGCGACGATGCTCGATGAAGACGCCCAGTTCAAGGTTTACTGGCCGCTGAAGTAGCCGCGCCGGGGCGGGCACCCAGCCCGCCCCGATGTCCTCGGGATCCGGATGATCGAAGCAACGGGTTTAAGCAAGCGCTATGGGCGCCTGACTGCGGTTGATGGCATCAGCTTCAAGGCCGAACCGGGCGAAGTGCTCGGGTTCCTGGGTCCGAACGGCGCCGGCAAGTCGACCACAATGAAGTTGATTGCCGGTTTCCTGGTGCCCAGCGCCGGCACGGCGCGCGTCTGCGGCCATGACGTGCAGACCGATGCGTTGGCGGCCCGGCGCGCTCTGGGCTACTTGCCCGAGGGCGCACCGACCTACGGTGAAATGACCGCGCGCAGCCTGCTCGATTTCATCGCCAACGTCCGTGGCTTGCGCGGCGACACGCGCCGCCAGCGCCTGGCCTTCGTCATCTCGCGCCTTTCGCTAGAAGCAGTGCTCGGCCAGTCCATCGACACCTTGTCGAAGGGCTTTCGCCGCCGCGTGGGCTTGGCCGTCGCCATCGTGCATGATCCCGCGGCGCTCATCCTCGACGAGCCGACCGACGGCCTCGATCCGAACCAGAAACACGAGGTGCGCGGTTTGATCGCGGAGCTGGCGCGGGAGCGTACCGTGCTGGTCTCCACGCACATCCTCGAAGAGGTCGAAGCGGTGTGCACGCGCGCCATCATCATCGCCCGCGGCCGCCTGCTGGTTGACGATACGCCGGCCGGCTTCCTGGCGCGCTCGCGCTATCACAATTCGGTTTCATTCCAGCCCGCCGACAGCATTGCCGCGCGTGCTGCACTGGATGGCATGCCCGGCGTGAGCGGATTCGAACAGGACGAGCGCAGCGCACGCCTGTACGTTTTTCCGCAGGGCAAGGCGCGACTTGCCGACGCCGTCGCCGACCGTCTGCGCCAGCGCAACGTCGCCTTCAGCGGTCTGCAACTCGAGCGCGGCAGGCTCGATGAAGTGTTCCGGCGCATCACTGCGGACGCGAGCCCGTGAGTGCATCCGTAGCGATATTCAAGCGCGAATTCGCCAGCTACTTCGCCACGCCGCTGGCGGCGATCTTCATCGTGATGTTCCTGCTGATGGCGGGCGCCTTCACTTTCTTCCTCGGCGGTTTCTTCGAAACCGGTCAGGCCGACCTGCAGATTTTCTTCCGCTTCCATCCGTGGCTGTACCTGCTGCTGGTTCCGGCGATCGCGATGGGCATGTGGGCAGATGAGCGCAAGACGGGAACGCTGGAATTGCTGCTTACCCAGCCGGTGTCGCTCTGGCAGGCGGTGCTCGGCAAATTTCTTGCGGCGTGGGCAGTGGTTGCGCTGGCGTTGGCCCTGACGTTTCCGATCTGGATCACGGTCAATTGGCTGGGCAGTCCCGACAACGGCGTGATCCTGGCAAGTTACCTCGGCAGCCTGCTGATGGCGGGTGCTTTCCTGGCAATTGGCAGCTGCCTGTCGGCGGCGACGCGCAGCACGGTCATCGCCTTCATCCTCACCGTGCTCGCCTGCCTGTTGTTCCTGTTGGCTGGATTCCCGCTCGCGCTCGACCCCTTGCGCTGGTTGTTGCCCCAGGCGGCGATCGACGCGGTCAGCGGCATGAGTTTCCTGACTCATTTCCAGGCAGTCACCCGCGGCGTGCTCGACCTGCGCGACGTGCTGTACTTCCTGTTGACCATCGCTGCCTGGCTGCTGGCCAGCGTGCTGGTCATCCAGATCAAGAAGGCGGACTGAAGCCATGGCCCGTCTTCCGAGAAATATTTCGCGGCGGCTGGGCGCGCTCGCCCTGCCATTGCTGGCGTTGGCTTTCGTCGCGTTGATTGCGTCCTCGGCGCTCGCCTTGCGCGGTGCGCGGCTGGACCTGACCGAACACCACCAGTACACGCTGTCGCCGGGCACCTTGCGCATCCTCAAGCGGATCCCTGCACCGATCACCCTGGAATTGTTCTACTCGGAAACCGCGGCGCAGGACCAGCCACAATTCCGCGTATTCGCGCAGCGCGTGCGCGAGTTGCTCGAGGAGGTGGCGGCGCGTTCGGGCGGCAAGCTGACCCTCAAGGTGCGTGATCCCCTGCCGTTTTCCGACGCCGAGGACAAGGCCAGCGGCTATGGCCTGCAGGGAGTCCCGCTAGGCAATTCCGGCGACACGCTGTACTTCGGACTGGTCGGCAGCAACAGCACCGATGGCGAAACCATCATGCCGTTCATCCAGCCGGGCAAGGAAGCTTTCCTTGAGTACGACATCGCCAAGATGGTGTCGACCCTGAGCGTAACGCGCAAGCCGGTGCTGGCCATGCTCAGCGACTTGCCGATGGGCCCGGGCATCGATCCTTCCGGCCAGCCGTCGGCGGGCTGGGAAATGGATCGGCAACTCGCCGAATTCTTCGACATCCGCCGCCTGCAGCCCAACCCGGCCTCGATCGGCACGGACGTTGACCTGTTGATGCTGGTGCATCCGAAAATGCTGTCGGCCGACACCGAGTACGCCATCGACCAGTTTGTTCTGCGCGGGGGGCACCTGCTGGTGTTCGTGGACCCCGATGCCGAATCCGATCCGGCCGCCAGTGCTGCCGCTCCGGGGCAGCCGCCGCCGTCCCGATCTTCCGACCTGCCCACGTTGTTCAAGGCCTGGGGCCTTGGTTATGACCGGAATCGCGTGGTGCTGGATGAGAAAAACGCCTTGCAAGTGCAGCCGGATCCGACCCAGCCGCCGCAGCGCCATCCCGCCATCCTGGGCCTGCACAAGTCCGCGATGAACCAGGGCGACGTAATCACGGCGGACCTGGAAACCGTGAACCTCTCGAGCGCTGGTGCCATTGCGCTACAACCGTCCTCGACGCTGACACTGGAGGCGCTGCTGCAAAGCTCGTCCTCGGTGATGCTCTATGACGCTGGGCGCGTGCGCGAAGCGGCAAGCAACCCAGCGCAACTGGGCTCGATATTCCACTCCGATGGCAAGGGCCCGTACGTGCTGGCCGGGCGACTGACCGGGCCGCTGAAAAGCGCCTTCCCGCAACGCAGCGGTGCCGGCCATCTTGCCGCCAGCACGCAGCCGGTGAATATCGTCGTGGTGGCTGACAGCGACCTGCTCAGTGACCGACTGTGGGTGCAGAAGCAGGATTTCCTCGGCCAGCAAGCTAGCAATCCTTTCGCCAACAACGCCGATTTCGTCTACAACGCCGTCGACAACCTGGTCGGCAACAACGATCTGATCGCGGTGCGCACGCGGCC
>JAYSXN010000183.1:0-5396 GCA_043717405.1 Gammaproteobacteria bacterium | reverse complement strand
AGCTGGGCCAGGCCGAGCCACTCGTTCGCCAACTGCGGGCCCAGGCTCGACGGCCGCCGCTTGTCGCCAGCCATGGCTACCAGCGAATGTAAGGTGGTGATCGCGTTGTTCACCTCGCCCCGGTCGATTTGGAGATTGGCAGTGACGTCCAGGCCGTTGATCCAGTAGCCCCATGCGCGCAACTCGGAGGGCTGGTAGACCACGAAGGATTCTGCGGCCTTTACCGAACGCGCCGCGTAATCGGCGGCGAGCGCATCGTCGTGGTGGCGCTTGGCCAACGAGGTGAGCATGTCGGCGGCGAAGTAACGATTGGCAATCGAGCGCAGGTCGCCTGGCCGCTGCGCGAGCACCTTCTCCGCCATGTCGAAGACCATTTCCTCGAGTTTCTGCGCCTGCTCGACATTGCCCAGCGACAGAGTGTGCCTTGCTTCGGAATCGGACGTGTCGGCGTACGCCGATGCCGCGTCCAGGTCGGACAGATCCAGCGCACCCACACCAACGAGCACCTTGCGCGCCTCCTCGCAAGTCGCCACGCCCTGCACCTTGGGCTGCGTGTGGCTGAGGTAATTGAGCGTATCGGCATAGGCCTTGCGCACCCGTCGCGAAGGGTTGGGCCCATACACCATCGGCCGCAGCACATCGGCGGCCTGCTGCAATTGCCTTGCGGTGCCACGCGCGCCGCCAATTACGCCGGCGCCTTGGCTCTGCAGCGCCAGGCCCAGGCCATAAGTTACCGCTTCGCCATGGTCACCAGCCGCGCGCAGTTGTTCGAATTGCTTCTGCGCCTCAGCGAACCGGCTGTAGCCACCATCGAGGTCGCCATGCGCGCTCATCGCAGCGGCTTCGCGGATCAGCGCCATCGAACGGTTGACCCGCGTACGCGGTGTCACCAGGTCCGGCGGCAAGCCGTCGTAGTAGCCCACGGTCATATGCGCCAGCTTGCCCAAGGTATCCAGGCGCCCCGTGGGTTCAAGTTCGGCGTAGAAATCCTCGATCAGGAAGCCGACCAGTTTCTCGGCGTCACTGCGTGATTTTTGCGCGGCGGCATCGGCGGCGCGTGCGCGCTGCAAGTTGATCCAGCCGAAGCCGGCGCTGATCACCGAGATCAGCATCAATACCGTGCACACCGCGGCAATCATGCGCGCACGCACCAGTGCGCGGTGCGAGCTTGCCTGCAAAGCTTCTTGTTCGGCCAGCTGCCGTTGCGCCAGCTCCTTGGCCTCGCGTTCGTGGCGCTGGTCGCGACTGGAAATCACCACCGGGCACAGCACGTCGTGCGTCAGCTCGACGCGGCGCATGTCCAGGCGTTCTTCGATGCGCAGCAAGCGGCGATTGACCAGGGTGGCGAGCGCATCGGGCGCCGCACCGGCGGCGGCAAGCGCCTTGGCCACGCGTTCTTCGGCCAGGCTTTCGCGATAGCCCGATTCGGTCAGCAGTTCGTCCTCGATGACGCGACGCACGGCGTCGGGCTGGTCGGCCAATGCCCGTTCGTAGAACTCGCCAAGGATGCCTTCGCGGGAGCCTGCCAGCAGGTCGGCGGAAATTTCCGAGCGCCCTTGCGCAATGCGCGCCGTATTCAACTCACGACACACCAGGCTGAGCAGCGACGGTTCGATCTCGGCATTCGCAAGCTCGGAACCGCCGGCGACAAAGCGCACGATCGACTCGGCCACTTCCTGCGACACCAACCGTCCACCGGGTGTGACCACGGCGCTCAGCGCCTGCGCGCCAGTCATGCGCGCCAGGCGCATGCGGTTTTGCGTGATCGAGGGCATCACCGACTTCACGCCTTCCAGGTGCGCCAAATAATCCTCGCGCAGCGCGATCAGGATGCGGTAATCGGCGCGCGCGAAGTCAAACTCCTCGGCGGCGGCGTCATCGTCTTCCAGGCGCGCTTCCAACGCCGCTGGCGGCCGGTTTTCCACCAGGTCGCCAAGCTCCTGCAAGAACTCCTGCGCGCGCCGCCGGCCGCTATCGTCAGCTTGCGCCAGCGTGAAGATTTCCTCGAACTGGTCGAACACCAGCAAGGGCATCAGCGTGCGACCGTTGGCATCGCGCAACAGGTCGCCGCGGTGATGCATGAACTCCCACAGGGTCTCGCCAGCCGTCGCCGAACCTGGGCGCGACCAAGTGCCCGCTTCGGCCGATGCGCGAAAGATTGCCTGCTTGATCTGTTCGGCCGGCGACGGTGAATCAGCGGAGTAATCAATCCGCACGTAGACCGGGCAATAACTTTCCGCGCGCAGGCGCGGCACCAGACCGGCGCGCAATAGCGAGGTCTTGCCCAAACCGGACTGGCCGAACAACACCGTGAGCAGTTTGCGTTGCACGCGCCGCGCCAGTTCGGCGGTTTCCTCGTCGCGGCCATGGAAATAGGCGCCCGTTTCTTCCGAATAGGAAAACAGACCCAGCCACGGATTTTCCGGATCAATCGATACCGCGGACAGGTCGAGCGGCGCGGCACTCATGCCTGCCTCCCGCTGAAAAGATCCTTCAGGCGGTGCAGGAATTCCGGCGACGGCTCGCCGCCCGGCAAGCGCACGATGTGCACGGCTTTAAACTGCTCGGGCACCAGCGCCGCCGACTCCGGCGTGTCGTCGATGCACACCGGCAGCATGAACACCGCACCGTCGGCGATGTTGCGCGCGCGGTCCACGGCATAGCTCCATTCGCGGCGGAAATACGCTTCGTGGCGGCGCTGCGTATTGGCCGAAATGACCGGCACGAAGTAACTGCAGCGGCCGATGTTGGCGCGGATCTTGCGGTCATAATCGTCGCCGCCCTCGAGCCGGTCCAGGTCGAACCAGGTGGTCAGGCCGGCCGCATCCATGGCCGATTTCAGGCGCTGCACCGCGGCCAGGTCTTCGCGCGCGTAGCTGATGAATACCGCGTGCTCGGGCATTTCCCGGGCCGGTGGCAGGAAGCGCTGCGGCGCAGTCCCGGTCGAGGCGGCAGGTTTGGGCCGCTGCCGCGCCGTCCAGCGCGCATGCAGTTCCGACACGAAAGCCTCGGCGCCGCCGTACACCCGCGTGCGCACGCTGACCTGTTGCAGGAACGACACCAGCCGGCCGTCCTGCAAGGTGTGGTCGTCGGCGAAGATCTCGCCTTCATCGCGCGGATCGGACAGTCGCTTGCGTTTGGCCATGCGCAGGAACAGGCGCGCCAGCCAGTTGGAGAAATCACTGCCGATCAGCAGCAGGTGGTTGTGCTCGAGCTCGTGGAAAAGTTTTTCCGGCGTCAGGTGTTCGGACTGCAACGCGCAGATGAATTCCAGCATGTCCTCATCGGACACCACGTAGGTCGGCGATGCCGACAACCGGCCCAGCAGATGGTAGACGACGGTGCGCTGCAGCTGGCTGCGCTCCGCCGGCAGGTCGGCGACACGGTTCGGCGCATAGGCAATGACCTCCGCGCCCGGCTCGCCGCCGTAGCGTTCCAGGTTGACTGCCTGTTCCAGCAAGGGGTCGAAGGTCGTGGTCACAAACAGATTGAAATCGGTGATCTGCGCCAATTGCCGCAGCGCCAGCGGCGGCTCGAACTCGACTTCGCGCATGATCGAACGCAAGCGCGTGTACGCTTCCTCGCGACGTCCGCGCTGGCCCAGGTAGCAGCACAACACATCGTTCAACGTCAGCGGCCGCGGCAAGCCCTCGGTGTCGACTGACAGGCGCACCGCAAGTTTCTCCGCCAGCCACTCGTACAAGGGCCTGGGTCCGCTCGGCGTGTTCACGCGCAACAGGTCGGGCCCGACGATCGGGATGACGCGGCGTTCCTCGATGTAGTTGAGAAGGTCGTCCCAGGCGTCTTCATCGAAGGCGTGGGCAACGTTGGACGGAACTGGAACCATGCTCACCCGCGTGACCTCCTGGTGCTATGCTCGGCCGGCGGCGGAGCGCAGTCGCTCCGGACAGAATGCCACGGAGCTCCACGATGCGCATTGCGGGCCTGTTGGTTTGCTGCTGCGCCACCCTGCTGGGCGCCGGATGTACCGAACAGGTTGCGTCCACCTCGCTTGCACCCGCGCCATCCGCGCCCGCCCTGACCCCGGCGGCTCCCGATTCCGTGCTCGAACCGAAGATCGTTGTGCAGCTCGGGCACCAGTCGCCCGTGCTCGCGGTGCGCTGGGTGGACGATGGACGCCACCTGGCTTCGCTCGCGCGCGACGGTTCCGTGGTTGTCTGGAATGTGGCCAGCGGCGCGATCCTCGACCATGCACAAGTGCCACTCGGCCCGGAACTGCTCGATGCACCCGCGAGTGAAGACAAGCCCGACAGTCCGCTGCAATTTCGTGCATTCAACGACGGCCCCGTCAAAGGCACGCTGTCGATCGCCTACGCGGGCACTACCGAAGGCGACGCCGAACGTGCGTGCCCGGATGCGCATCGTCCGGGCACGCGCTGGTGCATGTACGCGCTCGACCTGGCAACGCGCGTGGTGCGCGCCGACCCCGGACTGCCGGTTCCGATCGATGACGTGCGGGATGCTGCGCAACGCTGGCCGACTTCGCCGGACGGCCGACTGCAACCGGAAGCGAACCACGCCGACGGCCGCCCCGGGCTGTTCGACCTGTCCGACGAGAACATTGTTTTTGCCGATCCCACCTGCGTGTCGCCGACGCGCTGTCGCTACGGCGTCACCCTTGTCTCCACCAATCACAGTGCCGGGCCGCGAGCGCTGACCGGTGATCCTCGCAGCTATTTCCTCGATGCCGACCTGTCACTCGACGGGCTGCAGCTGGTGCGCGTGGAAGGCCTCGACAACGAAACCCGCGCGCGCGTGGAAAAGCTCGACCTGTCCAATGGCAGCGGCGATCGCGCCTTCACGCCCGAGCGCGCCTACCACCACGTGCAATGGCTCGACGCGACGCATTACCTGCTTGGCAGCGACGGCTACTTTGCCACCAACGATACCGAAGCGGCGCTGGCGGGATTCCCGCCTGCCCTGCTGGTCGAGCCCGCGTGTGCTGCGCGCGGCGATTGCACCGCAACGCAGAGCCGCTGGCAGATGCGGCCGGCGGACGCCGGCGGCCTGCTCGCACTCGGGTCGCTCGCCGACAGCTGCTTTCGAGGCCGGGTGGGTGGCGCGTTATGCATGTCCTCGCAGAGCCGCGCCGACGACGGCAACGAGACCTTCGATGCGCCGCCGACGGGCCTTGCCTTCCTGCCGCCCGGTGCGAAGGACTGGCAGCCGGTGGCGCTCGCGGCATTGGCCGGCGAGGTGATCACCGCGATCGCAACCTCTCCCGACCATCGGCAGCTGGCGCTCGCCACGCGCCAATGGGATCGCGCCGATGCGCCGGACGCGAAACAGGTGCTGCGGCTGTGGTTGCTGGACATTGCAGGCGGCGTGGCAGGCGCGCCGCGCCGGCTGGTCGAGATCGTCGAGCCGCTCAACGG
>JAYSXN010000182.1:0-1776 GCA_043717405.1 Gammaproteobacteria bacterium | reverse complement strand
GACGCCGGCGCCATGCGTGGACGGCACCTGCACGACCTTCGGCTCGATCCAGCTGCGCGCGCGGAATTCCGGCGTGCGGGTGTCGGTGAGCTTCACCGTCGCGCCTCCGGAGACTGGCAGCACGGCCAGCTGCGGCGGCAGGTAGGAGGCGGAGTAATGCAGCAGCAGCGAGCCACCATCGGGCGACAGCGCGAAATCCTCCACGCCATCCAGCGCGCTGATCTCGCGCACGGTACCGCCGTCGCGCGGTACCGCGCAGATCTCGTAGTCGCCCGGCCACGCGCGGTTGCACAGGAAATACGCGGTCGCGCCATCGGCCGACCACTGCACCGACGAGGTCTCCCACTTGCCGTCGGTGAGCGCGCGCGGCTTGCCGCCGGGCGCCAGCGTGTACAGGTGCGACCAGCCGGTTTCCTCACTCAGGAACCACAGGGTGCGGTCATCGGGCAGCCAGCCGAAGTCGTTGAAGGTCCAGTTGATCCAGCCCGGATCGGTCAGCCGGTGCGCGGGTCGGAGTACGGCGCTGGCGACATCGACCGTCGCGATCCAGCGGTCCTTGTTGTCCACCGCGCGCAGCATGACCGCCAGCTGGCTGCCGTCGCGACTCCAGTGCACGGTGTCGCCGCCAGCGTTGTCGCCCACCTGCAGCACGCGCACCGCGCGCTTGCCGGCAAGCGGATCGAGTTTGTGCTGGGCGCGCAGCGCGGCCAGCGGATCCACCGAAATCCCCGGCAGCGCGCCGGGGTCCAGGTCCCTTGCGGTGCCGGTGGACAGGTCCACCAGCTTGAGCTGCTCGCCGGCGGGCAGGTTGCGGCCGACCCGGGTGCGCTCTTCCTCCCCTTCCTCGTAGCCTGATTCAGTGACGTATTTCTGCAGCTTGCTGGTCTTGCCGGTCTCGCTGCCCTTGGGCGAGGTGACCACCAGCAGCCAGCGGCCGTTCGGCGACAGCATGCTTCCGTCGAGCTGCACGTCGTCGCCGAGGTAGACCGGCTTGGCGGCGCGGGATGCATCGGCGCGGCGGCGCGCTTCCTCGGCGGCGCGGAGCGCCTCGCGATCGTCTTTCTGCCGCTTGAGGGTCTGGATCAGGCGCAGCTGCATGTCGCGTTGTGCGTCGGCCGGTAACGCTGCGGCAGGATCCTTGCTGGCCACGGGCAGGGCGATGGGCGCGCTGATGCGGCTGGCGGGGTCCCACTGGTACCAGTCATTGCCCAGGCGATACTGCACGCGGCGGCCATCGGCGGCGTACTGCGGCGAGGCTTCCTCGTCACTGCTGCGGGTCAGCTGCTGCAGCATGCCGGTCCGCAGGTCGCGCTCGAAGATGTCGCCGTGGCGCACGTACAGCATCCGCGCGTGGGACGCGTCGTAGACCGGGGAATCGGCGTCGAGTGCGGGCAGTTCGCTGTCGGTGATCTTCCTGGCACCGCCCTGGCCGCCGACGCCGATCGCCCAGGTATCCCGCACCGGCGAGCCCGGGCGCTTGCTCTGGTATTGCACCTGTTTGCCGTCCCAGGACCACCAGGCTGTTTCCACCGCGGGACCGATCCAGTCCGGATGCGCCATCGCCTGGTCGAGCGTGATCGGCGTCTGCGCCGATGCGGCAGTGGCCGCGACGCTGAGGGCGGCGAACAGCAGGGGACGCAAGCGCATGCGCGGACCTCGGGACAGGGCGATGAACGAGGCCGCTAGGTTAGCGCACCAATGCTTTCCCCGCCCCGCGTTTGCGGCGACAATCGGGCACACCCAGCGCCTGCGCGCCATGCACGCCTACGTCTACAA
>JAYSXN010000181.1:0-5440 GCA_043717405.1 Gammaproteobacteria bacterium | reverse complement strand
GGATGCGGACGCCCGGCTGGCCGCCGTGGCGCTGCGGCGGGTGGCGCTGCCGGGCTTGCTGCAGGGGTTGCTGCAGGGGTCGTGCCTGACTGTGCCTTCGAAGCTTGCTGTGGCCGCCGCGGCGTTTCCGGGCGAGGTAGGGGACGCTCCGGCTTGGCCGCCGCCTTGTAGCCTAGTCCGAGCAGTTGATCGCGAAGTGATTGGCTCATGTCCGGGGCTTAGTAGTGCGGCGGTGGCGGTTCGGTGGACGGATCGGAATACAGCAGTCCACGCAGTTGCTTCAGATCATCGAGCGCCTGCTGCAACAACTGCTGGTTGCGCGTGGCCTCCGCGCGGGCCGCGGCAAGCGCATCGCTCATTTCGTTGAGCGCCTGTTCCTGGAACGCGAAGCGCATCTCAAGATCGGTGAAGCGACGATCGAACTGGAATTCAAGCGACTCATCCGGCATTGGCATGGCCCCGCTCAGGCGCGGCGGATGGTACGGCCGCGGCCGATGCCGTAGTAGGCAAGACCCGCGGCTTCGACTTCGAGTGGATCGTAGATGTTGCGGCCATCGAAGATCACCGGCTCGGCGAGCGCTGCCTTGATGCTCGCGAAGTCCGGGCTCCAGAATGCTTTCCACTCGGTCACCACGATCAACGCATCGACGCCTTCCAGCGCCGCGGCCGGCGAGTCGACCAGCTGCAAATCATCGCGCTCGCCATAAATCCGCCTGGCCTCGGCCATGGCTTCCGGATCATAGGCCTTCACCGTCGCGCCGGCTGCCCATAACTTCGCCAGCAGCGTGCGGCTGGAGGAAGCGCGCATGTCGTCGGTATTGGGTTTGAAGGCCAATCCCCATACCGCGAAGCGCTTATTCGCGAGTTCGCCGGAGAAATGCCGCTCGATCAGCTCGAACAGTTTCGACTTCTGACGCTCGTTGACCGCCTCCACCGCTCCCAGGATCTGTGCGTTGTAGCCGTGTTGCTGCGCGGTGCGCTCCAGGGCCTGCACGTCCTTGGGAAAACAGGAACCGCCATAGCCGGCGCCGGGATAGATGAAGGAGTAACCAATACGCGGATCCGAACCGATACCGTGCCGGACCATCTCGATATCGGCGCCGACGCGCTCGGCAATGTTGGCCATTTCATTCATGAAACTGATCTTGGTGGCGAGCATCGCATTGGCTGCGTACTTGGTCAGCTCGGCGGAGCGCACATCCATCGCGACGATTCGCTCATGGTTGCGATTGAAGGGGGAGTACAGGCGCTTCATCTGCTCTAGCGCACCGGCGCTGTCCGTGCCGATCACGATGCGGTCGGGACGCATGCAATCCTTGACCGCGTCGCCTTCCTTGAGGAACTCCGGGTTGGAGACGACGTCGAAAGCAACGTTGGCGCCGCGCGCCTGCAGTTGCTCCAGGATCGCCGCCTTGACCCGGTCCGCCGTGCCCACCGGCACCGTGGATTTGTTGACGATGACCGCCGGCCGCGCAAGGTGCTGCCCAATCGTGCGCGCAACGGCGAGCACGTATTGCAGGTCGGCACTGCCATCTTCGTCCGGCGGTGTGCCCACCGCGATGAAAATCACGTCGCCATGCTCGACCGACGCCTTGGCCTGCGTGGTGAACTCGATGCGGCCGCCGCCATGGTTGGCATGCACCAGTTCTTCAAGGCCCGGCTCGAAGATCGGGATCAGGCCACAATTCAGGCCATCGACCTTGGCCTCGTCGATGTCGACGCAAACGACCTGGTTGCCGACTTCCGCCAGGCAGGTGCCGGTAACCAGGCCGACATAGCCGGTGCCGAATACGGTAACTCGCATGTTCGCTCCGTGTTGATGAAAGCGGCGGCGCAGCAGGCGCCACCGCCCGGCGTTACTTGACGATCGCGATCAGCTCGACATCGAAGGCAAGCGTGGAGTTGGGCCCGATTGGTGGCTGGCCGCTCGGACCGTAACCGAGGTTGGACGGAATCCAGAAGCGGTACTTGCTGCCGACCGGCATAAGCGCCACGCCCTCGCTCCAACCCGGGATCACCTGGTTCAACGCAAATTCCACCGGCTGCCCGCGATCGTAGGAACTGTCGAACTGGGTACCGTTCAGCAGCGTGCCGCGGTAATGCACGCGCACCTTGTCGCTTGGCTTCGGCGTCGGGCCCGAACCGGGGCGAAGGATCTGGTACTGCAGGCCGCTTGGCGTCGTGTGCACTCCCGGCTTGGACTTGTTCGCAGCAAGGAACGCCTGTCCAGCACGCAGATTGTCCTGCCCTTCTGCCGCGGCCTTTGAGGCCATCTTGGCCTGCATGGCCTGGCCAAAGCTGGCGCGGATCTTCTCGGCTTCAGCAGCGGTCAGCTTGGTCGGTTTGCCGGCAAACACTGCCTGCATCGCCTGGGTCATGACGGCGACGTCGACCTCATCCTTGATCGGCGCGAGCGACCGGGCCACGTCCATGCCGATCATGTAGCTGTTGCGTTGCCGTTCGGTCATGGCCGCGGCTCCCGGGGACATCGCCGGCGCCGCAGTGGCGGCGTTGGCGGTCTTGGCGCTGGCAGGAGCCGGCCCCTGTGCGGTGCAGGACATGCTGCAGGCAATGGCCGTCACCAGGACAGCAGAGCGAAAAACCGAGGTCATTTTGTTGCAACTCCACGAAAAAGCCGGCAGCGCCGGCACAAGCCCCTATTGTCGCGGCCCGGAAGCGGCGGAGCAATGGCTGGGGGCGGCCGCCACGCCCTATGCCATCAGTTGGGTCGCTAATAGTCAGATTGGTGTTGACAGCGCAAATTGTAGTGTTATAGTTCTCTACAACACCTATTCATTACCTCACCAATACGGGGGCGGTATGTACCACAAGATCAAGAACACGTTCATGGGCCTGGCAGTTTCCGTGTTCATCATCGGCGCCAGTTTCTCTGTCGGCCATCCGCCTATGCCGCAGCCGGCCGCCAGCGGATTGGACACGCCCGGCATCGTGGCTCAGGTAGACAGCCTGCAGCTCCTGCGCAAGCGCAATCGCGGCATGCGCAGCCAATTGTCCATGCCTTTCTTTTCATTCGCGCCGCTGCTGCCGCGCAGGGAGTCCTGAGCATGGCTATCGCCTGGAGCGACAATGCGCCGATCTACCGCCAGCTCAAGGAGCGGGTGGTCGGCATGATGCTTGACGGGGTGCTCAAGCCTGGTGACGTGCTGCCTTCGGTGCGGCAGATCGCCGCCGAATACCAGCTCAATCCCATCACGGTCTCCCGCGCCTATCAGGAGCTGGCTGACGAAAATCTGGTTGAAAAACGAAGGGGACTTGGCATGTACATGACCGACGGTGCACGCGACAAGCTGCTGGCCAGCGAGCGCGAGCGCTTTCTGAAGGAAGAGTGGCCGGCGATGCTGGAGCGCATCAACCGGCTTGGCCTGGATGTGGAAAAACTGTTGCGCGCCAGCGCCGGGGGTGCGCAGTGAGCGCCGTGATTTCCGCGCGCGGCCTGAGCAAGCGCTACGGCAAGCAGGTGGCTGTCGACAACGTCAGCTTCGAGATCCCGGCCGGGCGCATCGTCGGCCTGATCGGCCCGAACGGTTCCGGCAAGACCACCACGCTGAAAGCAGCGCTGGGCCTGATCCCATTCGACGGTGAATTGAAGGTGCTGGGTCTCGACCCACGCACGCAGCGCGACGCCTTGATGGAGCAGGTCTGCTTCATCGCCGACGTCGCGGTACTGCCGCGCTGGATCCGCGTCAGCCAGGCGATCGACTTCGTTGCCGGTGTGCATCCGCGCTTCAACCGCGAAAAAGCCGAGCGCTACCTGGCCAACACCAAGTTGACGTCAAGCATGAAGGTCAAGCAGATGTCGAAAGGCATGATCGTGCAGTTGCACCTGGCGCTGGTGATGGCGATCGACGCCAAGCTGCTGGTGCTCGATGAGCCCACGCTCGGCTTGGACATCATGTACCGCAAGCAGTTCTACCAGAACCTGCTCGAAGATTATTTTGACGAGGACAAGACCATCATCATCACCACGCATCAGGTCGAGGAAGTCGAACATATCCTCAGCGACCTGATGTTCATCCAGGACGGCCGGATCACTCTGTCGGCGTCGATGGACGAAGTTGGCGAACGCTTCGTGGAAGTTATGGTGCCGGCGGAAAACGTAACGGCGGCACGTTCCTTGAAGCCGATCGACGAGCGCCAGGTGTTTGGCAAGTCGGTGATGTTGTTCGATGGCGTACCCGTCGCGCAGTTGTCGGCCCTGGGGGAAACCAGGAATGTCGGCGTCGCCGACCTGTTCGTGGCCAAGATGAAGGGAACCTACGCATGAATACGATGAAATGGCTGGTCAAACGCGAGTACTGGGAGCACAAGGGCGGCTTCTTCTGGACGCCGGCGGTGGTGAGCGCGATCATGACCTTGTTCCTGGCAATCACATTGATCATCGCGGTCACGGTCGGCAAGCACCACGGCATACACATCAACGGCACCACGGTCAGCGACCTGTCCGGCGCCATGGGTGAGCAGGACAAGGCCGAGGCGGTTGCTTCACTAGTCAACGGCTACATGGGCACCGGCGCGCCATTGTTCATGGTGCTTGGCTTCGTGGTTTTCTTCTTCAGCCTCGGCGCCTTGTTCGATGAGCGCAAGGACCGCAGCGTGCTGTTCTGGAAATCACTGCCGGTGTCCGACGGCGCCACCGTGTTGTCGAAAGTCGCGACTGCGCTGGTGCTGGCGCCGCTGATTACGATGGTGTTCGCCACGCTGGTCGGGCTGGCGTCGCTGATCCTGATCACCACAGCGGCGGCCCTGTCCGGCCTGAACCTGTACGGCGCGGTGTTCGGCTCCGCACAGGTGTACCTGGCACCGTTCCAGATGCTGGCGCTGTTGCCGGTGTACATCGTCTGGGCGCTGCCCACGGTTGGCTGGTTGATGATGGTTTCGGCATGGGCGCGCACTAAGCCATTCCTGTGGGCTGTCGGCGCACCGCTGCTGGTGGCGGCCCTGCTCAGCTGGTTCAACGCGATGTTCAACTTCAACTGGAACATCAGCTGGTTCTGGCAGCACGTCGTGGCCCGCGGCCTGGCGAGCGTGGCACCGGGCTCCTGGTTCCTGTTCGTGCATCCCGAGGACGCGGCCAGGCTTGCCGGTCACGACCACGTCGACATGGGAACGATGGTCACGCAGTCCTGGCGCGTGCTGGCCACCACCAACGCCTGGATCGGTGCAGCGATCGGCGCGGCGATGATCTACGCCTCGGTGCGCCTGCGCCGCTGGAAAGACGAGGGCTGACCGCCCTGCCTGCGGGCTGCCGTCCTAGGCAGCTCGCAGTGGTTCCGGCCGGGCTGCCAAGCTAAACTAAACTGCAATCATGTTCCTGACAGAGTATCAAGGCTGCGCGGCAATACATTTGTGACTTTATTCACGCATTCGTTCATGCATGCAGAGTACGGTTGTACCTGACCAGCCCTATCGGGCCCTGGCT
>JAYSXN010000019.1:0-2540 GCA_043717405.1 Gammaproteobacteria bacterium | reverse complement strand
GGCGCGGTTCCTTGCCGAAGAACTCGGTCACCGCTGCCTTGACGCGCGGCATGCGCGTCTGGCCGCCGACCAGGATGACGTCGCTGATGTCGCTGTTGCTGACGCCGGCATCCTTCATTGCAATGCGGCAGGGCTCGATGGTCTTCTTGATCAGGTCCTCGACCAGAGCCTCGAGCTTCGCACGCGTGAGCTTGATGCTCAGGTGCTTCGGGCCGGAGGCATCGGCGGTGACGTACGGCAGGTTGACATCGGTCTGTTGCGAGCTCGACAGCTCGATCTTGGCGCGCTCGGCCGCATCCTTCAGGCGCTGCAAAGCCAGCGGATCCTTGCGCAGGTCGATGCCCTGCTCCTTCTGGAATTCCTCGACGAGGAAATCGATGACGCGCTTGTCGAAGTCTTCACCGCCAAGGAAGGTGTCGCCATTAGTGGCCATCACCTCGAATTGCGTCTCGCCGTCGATCGATGCGATCTCGATGATCGACACGTCGAAGGTGCCGCCGCCCAGGTCATAGACCGCGATCTTGCGGTCGCCGCCCTTCTTGTCCATGCCATAGGCGAGCGCTGCCGCGGTCGGCTCGTTGATGATGCGCTTGACGTCGAGGCCGGCGATGCGGCCGGCGTCCTTGGTCGCCTGGCGCTGGCTGTCGTTGAAGTAGGCCGGCACGGTGATGACCGCTTCGGTTACCGTCTCGCCCAGGTAGGCTTCGGCGGTCTTCTTCATCTTTTCCAGCACGCGCGCGGAAATTTCCTGCGGCGCCATTTTCTTGGCGTCGGTGGTCTGCACCCAGGCGTCGCCGTTCTCGTGCGCCTGGATGGAGTACGGGACCAGGTCGAGGTCCTTCTTCACTTCCGCGTCGCTGAACTTGCGGCCGATCAGGCGCTTGACGGCGTAGAAAGTGTTCTTGGCGTTGGTCACGCCCTGGCGCTTGGCCGACGCACCGACAATGACTTCCCCATCCTTGGTGAAAGCGACGACGGACGGCGTGGTGCGATCGCCTTCCGAGTTCTCGATAACCTTGGCCTTGCCGCCTTCCATTACCGCGACGCAGCTGTTGGTGGTACCCAGGTCGATGCCGATGATCTTGCCCATTTTTATATTCCTTATTTCGTGCGGCTAGAAAAGCTGCGCCGCGATTTGAATGCCTGACTGCTATGTGGTGACCTTCACGCGGTTTTCAAGCCTGCCCAGCTACTCGGGATGGCGCGCAACCACGACCAGCGCGGGTCGCAGCAGCCGGCCATTGAGCAGGTAGCCTTTCTGGAAAACCTGCATCACCGTGCCCGGCGCAACGCCCGCGGCGTCGGCCTGGCTGATGGCCTGGTGCTGGTCCGGATCGAAGGGCGCGCCGATGGGATCAACCACGGTCAGGCCATTGTCGTTGGCTACCTTGAGCAGCTGGCGCAAGGTCAGGTCCAGTCCATCGCGGAGCGCGGCACTCTCGTCCGTACCGGGCAGCGGCTGACCGGACGCCGCGCGGGCAAGCGCCGCGCTGACGCCGGCATCCAGGCTATCGAGCACCGGCAGCAATTCCGACAGCAGGCGTTCGTTGGCGAACTTGCGCGCCATATCCACGTCGCGTGCGAGGCGCTTGCGCTGGTTGTCCAGCTCGGCCCGCTCGCGCAGGGTTTCGTCCTTGAGGCCGACGATGGTGGCGCGCAACTGGTCTACTTCGCCCAGCAACGCTTCCACTTCATTGTCCGGAGTGGCCTGCGCCCAGTCTTCGCTGGCCGGATTTTCGTTGTGCATTCTACTTGTCCCTGCAGTGCGCCCCGTCGACGGAGCCTGCCGCACTTATGGGGACTGGGCTTCCGGATTCAAGGCCTCGCCGAGCAACTCGGCGGTGGCCTGGACGATCGGAATGACCCGGTCATAGGCCATCCGCGTGGGCCCGATGACACCGAGAACACCGAGCACCCGGCCGTGGCTGGTGTATGGCGCGGTGATGACCGTGCAGGCGCCCAGCGGCGCGAGGCCGCTCTCCTCGCCGATGAACACGCGCACACCCGGCGCGCGCGTGCAGCGCTCCAGCAGTGCCAGGATCTCCCGCTTGCGTGAAAACGCCTCGAACAATTCCCGCAGCCGGTCCATGTCGGACATGCCGTGCAAGCCCATCAGCCGTGTCTGTCCGCTGAGCAACATGTCATCGCTGCCGGCGTCGAGCGCCTGCTCGGAAATATCCACGGCCGCCGAAAGCACCCTCTCCATCTCCGAACGGGTGTCACGCAGCTCGCGCACCAGCGCGGCGCGAATATCAGCTAGCGACCGTCCGGCAAAATTGGCGTTGAGGTAATTGGCAGTCTGCTCGAGTTCGCTGGCGGTGTAGACGCGACGCGTGGAGATGATGCGGTTCTGTACTTCATTGTCGGTGAACACCAGGATCACCAGGATCCGGTTGCCGTCCACCGGCACGAAATCGATCATGCGGAAAGCAAACTGCGCACGCTGCGGGACGCTGACCACGCCAACGAACTGGCTCATCGCCGATAAAAGTTCAGAAGCATTCGACAGCAGCGCCTGGGTGCCCGCGCCAACCGGCATC
>JAYSXN010000180.1:0-1795 GCA_043717405.1 Gammaproteobacteria bacterium | reverse complement strand
TACGCTTCCTGCAGCAACCGGCGGTAGTGCTCGCGCAACGGTGCCGCGCGTTCCGTCCAGCGGTCAACGGCCGAATCGGTGCGCGCCTTGTGGTCGTTCTGTTGCCAGAATTCTTCATCGCGCGCCTGGAAATTGGTGCCACCGGGCACGCTCGCCACGTAACCGCGCGCGCGCTTCGCCGCGAACTCCTCCGCCGAGCGGACCACGTAGTGATTGACCTGGGCGTGTTCGTAGGAAAGCGCCTGGGTCTTGCAGCCGTGGCTGAGTTCAACGGGAGCGCCGGCATCGTTGACGTAGCTGCCACTCAACAGCTTCACGCCATGTGCGTACGGCGCGTGGGCGCAACGCACCCGGGCGATGGTCTTGACGTGGTAGTTGATGTTGCACTGGCGGAATCGAATCGCTTGCAGTTCGTCGCGATAGAATTCTTCGCCAGAAGATCCAAACATCATCCAGTTGATGGCAACCGCGCCGACGCCGGCACCGAAGCGCGCGACAAACGCAGCGATGCTGTCGTCATCCTTGAGCACCAGCAGTTCATCGGCGTCGAAGTACCCGATCCATTCCGTTTGCGCTTGCGCAAGCGCGTCGGCATAGGCTGAATCCTGCGCAATCTGCCCAGGCTTGTTCGGCCACGGCCGCCACTCGAGCCTGGGATCATCGGCGGCAAGCTTGGCCAGCAGCTGGGTGCTGCCGTCGCTAGAGCCGTTGTCGTAGATCACCAGCCGATCAAAGCCCAGCGTGAAGTAATGGCTGATCCACTCCAGCAGATAGGGCGCCTCATCCTTGGCGATCAGGCAGGCGGTGGAGGAGTTTCCGCCCATCGCCGCGGGGATTTGCGCATCATGCATGTCCATCTCCATAACCGCAGGTCCACCGGCGGGAGGCGCGATGGTACGTACACGGCCGGTTGGCCGCAACGACGCCAGGCTGCGACAAGGGCCGGCCCGCTGCCTGAAAGCGTGAACCAGCGCCTGATACGCGGCTTCGGAAAGGTCTCTCGGTTGAGCTCGACGGCTGAAACAGATACCTTTGGAGGGTTTCCGCCCAGGTCAATCCCATGCTGTTCGAGCACGTTTCAATCGCCGGCCTCGCCCATATCGACGCGCCGCATCCGTTGAGCTCGGCAGATATCAACGCCCAGCTCAAGCCGACCATGGACCGCCTGGGCATCCGTACCGACGTGCTTGGCGATATCGCCGGCATTCATTCCCGACGCATGTGGGACGTGGGCGTGCTCGCCTCCGACGCCGCGACGCAGGCCGGGGAAAAAGCCTTGCTCGATGCCGGCATCTCGCGCGACCAGGTGGGCCTGCTGGTCAACACCTCGGTCAGCCGCGACTTCCTGGAACCATCCACCGCCAGCATCGTTGCCGGCAACCTGGGGCTCGGCGAAAACTGCCAGAACTTCGATGTCACCAATGCCTGCCTGGCCTTTTTCAATGGCATGGATATCGCCAGCCGCATGATCGAGCGCGGCGAGATCGAATACGCGCTGGTGGTCGATGGTGAAACCGCGAACTCGGTCTACGAGAACACGCTCGCGCGGATGAAGTTGCCGGACGTGACCGAAGAACAATTCCGCAGCGAGCTCGCTTCCCTGACGCTCGGTTGCGGCGCCGCCGCGATGGTGTTGTCGCGCAGCGAGTTGTGCCCGGACGCGCCACGTTACAAGGGTGGCGTGACGCGCGCGGCCACGGAGTGGAACGGCCTGTGCCGCGGCAACCTGGACCGCATGGTCACCGACACGCGCATGTTGTTGATCGAAGGTTTGAAGCTTGCCAATAAAACTTTC
>JAYSXN010000179.1:0-1795 GCA_043717405.1 Gammaproteobacteria bacterium | reverse complement strand
TCGGCGAGGCCTTCAAGGTCGGCCTGATCGACGCGGTGTTGCGCGACCGACTGGTGGCGATCGTCGGCTTGAGCATGGCCGCGACCCCGTTGATCGTGATCGGCGTTTCACGCTGGCTGTTGCAGCACCCGCAGAAAAAGAACGAGCGCGCCGCCGACGCCATCGATCATGAAAATCCACGCGTGATCATCGCCGGCTTCGGGCGCATGGGGCAGATCGTCGGGCGCATGCTGCGCGCGCAGCGCATCCCATTCACCGCGCTGGAACACAGCGTCGAGCAGGTGGAACTGTCGCGCCGTTTCGGCACCATGATCTACTTCGGTGACCCGATGCGCCCGGATTTACTGCGGGCAGCGCATGCCGATCGCGCCGAGGTATTCGTGCTGACCACCGACGATCCGGAAACCACGATCCGCACCGCGCGCGTGCTCAAGCGCCTGTATCCACACCTGAAAGTGTTTGCACGCGCGCGCAATCGGCAGCACGCCTTCAAGCTGATGGACCTGGGCGTGGAAGTGGTAGTGCGCGAGACGTTTCATTCCAGCCTGGAACTGAGCCAGCAAGTGCTGGAGGCCTTGGGCACCCCGCCGACGGTGGCGGCCGAGCGGCGGGAACGTTTCCGCGTACATGACGAACGCATGTTGCGCGACCAGCATCTTGTCTACGACGATGAAGCGGCGGTCATCGCGTCCACCCAGCAGGCCTATCGCGACCTGGAACAACTTTTTGCCGCGGATGAAGCGCCCGATGTCTCGGCAAAAGTCGAGCCCGGTAGTCGCTGAGACTCAGCGCGGCTCGCGCAGGAACCGGGCCAGTGACGGTGCCGGCCGCGCCGGTTCGAATTCCGAAGCGATGTCTACATAACCGCGGAGCAAGGCCAGGTCGTAAGGCGTGCGCCCCAGGGTGTCGCGGAGCTGGCGGTTGGCTCCTTCGCGCAACAGGCGTTGCACGACGCCCAGCAGCCCATGCATCGCCGCCAGGTGCAACGCACTCAGGCCGCGCTGGTCCTGAGCGTCCAGGGCGATGCCCTCGTTGAACAATCTCTCGAGCACGACCAGCAGCACATCCTCGTCGCAGGCGGCGCCAGCTTCGGCGCGGGCGCCGAGCAGGAGCAGCAATGGCGTGTGACCGCTGGCGCTGGCGGCGTCCGGCGTCAATTCCGCTTGCAGCAACAGGTCGAACAGCGCCAGCACGCGTTGCCGGTCACGCGCGGTGAACGCGTGCAGCGCCGCGCAGTGCAAGGCGGTCAGGCCGTGGTCGTCGATGGCTTCAACGCGCGCCCCCTGCGACAGCAGGCGGCCGGCGATATCCGGAAGACCCAATGCCGCGGCAAGCATCAGCGGAGTCACGCCACCGGGCAGGGGCTGGTTGGCATCGGCGCCAGCCTGCAGCAATTGGTCGACTACTCCCGCGTGGCGCATGCTGATCGCCGCCGACAGCGGGGTTGCACCTGTGCGCGCGCTCGCGTTCAGGTCAGCGCCAACGCTGAGCAGGCTCTTCACGATCTCGCCATGCCCGCCACCGGCCGCCCGAAGCAATGCTGTGCAGCCCTGGGCGTCGCTGGCATCCACCGGCAGCCCGAGTTCAAGCAGGCGCCGTATCGCATCCAGATCGCCGGCGATGGCCGCGGCTGGCAGGTCGGCGGGCTGCAATGGACGCCCGGGCAACGGCCAGCCGCGCCATTCCAGCCAGTGGCTCAGGTCGCTGCGCCCGGCCGATAGCGCCATGCCCAGGGCGGTCTGTCCATCAGGTGACCGGGCCTGTGGCAGCGCACCGGCGCGGATCAGGCCGCGCA
>JAYSXN010000178.1:0-1796 GCA_043717405.1 Gammaproteobacteria bacterium | reverse complement strand
CGCCACGGCGGCGATGATGGCCTGCTGGAAACCCGGCTGGGGCTTGGCGCTGTCGTCCACCAGGTAGAAGCCGTCCGGAATGCCTTCGGGCTCGGAGTATGCGCCGTCGCGCGCCGCCAGCGCCGGGCGAAACTCGCTGTCGTCGCTGTCGGTGGTCTCGTGAAGGTCGATGTGTACCAGGAACGCATCGCGCAGCGGCGCGACCAACTGCAACAGGGCGGCGGATTCGCCGGCCGCGCTGTAGTCGCGAAAATTCCGGTTGGGGTCCAGCGCCGACGGATTCCAGCGGTGGATCCGCTCGTAGGCCCAGGGGCTGATGCAAGGCGCGACCAGCACGTTGATCCGCCCCGCGTAGTCCGGCGCGCAGCGGTCCGCGAAGCGCAGCGCGCCGAGCACGCCGCTGGTCTCGTAGCCATGCACCCCGCCAGTCACCAACGCGCTCGGCAAGGCCGCGTCCCACTGCTGACTGCGCAGGGCGAACAGCGGATAGCGGCCATCGGCGCCGTAGTCGAGTTCGCCGTACTGCACCACGTCGAAGCGCGGGCGCAGCCGTTCGACCACGACCAGCACGTCCTCGGCATAGCTGCGCTGCTTGCGCTGCTGCGCGCGCCACTGCGCTTTCTCTGCATCGCCCCAGGGCTGGCCAGGGGTCCCGATCGGATATGACGTGGCGGCGGTGTCCATGGCGCAATGATAGGGCCCGCGCCCGTCGCAGTTCCAGTTCTGCGCTAGCCTGAGTGCCCTGCCACGCCTGGTCCCAGCCCATGACCCTCATCCTTGCCCTGGCCCTTGTCGGCGCCGCGCTGTGGGCCGTGTTCGCCTTCAACCGCCTGGTGCGCCTGCGCAACCAGGTGCGCGCTGGCTGGAGCGACATCGACGTGCAGCTGATGCGCCGTCACGACCTCATTCCCAATTTGGTCGAGGCCGTGCGCGCCTACGCCAGCCACGAGAAGAACGCGTTCGAGCGGGTCACTGCGCTGCGCACCGAAGCCCTGGGAACGCGCTCCCCGGCGCAGCTGGCGGATATCGAAGCCGAACTCGAGCAGCACGTTGGCCGCCTGCTGGTGCTCACGGAAGCCTATCCCGAGCTCAAGGCCAGCGCGAATTTCCTGCAATTGCAGCGCGACCTGGTGGATGTCGAGGACCACCTGCAGTACGCGCGCCGCTTCTACAACGGCGCGGTGCGCGAGCTCAACGATGGCGTGCAGCGATTTCCCGACATGCTGGTCGCCAACGCGCTCGGGTTCCGACAGGCCGAATTCTTCGAGGCCGGTGGTGATTCCCGCGCCGCGCCCAGGCTGGAGCTGACTCCATGACACGACGCCTGGCCTTGGCGCCGCTGTTCGCCCTGTTTTGCTGGCTGCTGGCCGCAACGCCCGCCGTCGCCGACGAACGCATCCTGTCCTACGACAGCCTGCTCGCCGCGCAGGCCGACGGAAGCCTGCTGGTCACGGAAAACATCACCGTGCGCGCCGAGGGCAACAACATCAGGCGCGGCATCTACCGCGACGTTCCGACCCGCTACAGGGACCGGTTCGGCAATGCCGTGCACGTGGACCTCGCGGTGCTCGGGGTCGAGCGCGACGGCCTGCCCGAGGCCTGGTTCACCGAGCGCCGCAGCAATGGCGTGCGGATCAATACCGGTGGGGACAGCCTGCTGCCGACGCCCGGCACATTCCGCTTCACCATCCGTTATCGCAGCAATCGCCAGCTGGGCGTTTTCCCCGACCACGACGAGTTGTACTGGAACGTCACGGGCCTGGGCTGGAGTTTTCCCATCGACGCGGCGCAGGCCA
>JAYSXN010000177.1:0-1800 GCA_043717405.1 Gammaproteobacteria bacterium | reverse complement strand
TGCTCGCGACATTCGTGCTGACCGTGGTGCTCGACCTGACCGTAGCCATCCTCACCGGAATCGCACTGTCAGGGATCCTGGCGCTGTGGCGGCGGCGTCAACCGGTCGCGGACGCCCCGTCGTGACCCGCGACGCCCCGCAGCGCAGCATGCCGCGCGACTCCCGGCCGCCGAGCGTGCTGACCATCGCCGGCTCCGACAGCGGCGGCGGCGCCGGCATCCAGGCCGACCTCAAGACCATCGCCGCGCATGGCTTGCATGGGCTGACCGCGATTGCCGCCCTGACCGCGCAGAACACGCGCGGCGTCACCGCCGTCCACGTGCCAGCGGCCGCATTCCTGCAGGCGCAGTTGGACGCCTGCTTCGACGACTTCCGCATCGTCGCGGTCAAGATCGGCATGCTCGCCAACGCGCGCGTGATCAACGCCGTTGCCGATGCGCTTGAGCGCCGCCGCCCGCGAAGCGTCGTGCTCGATCCGGTGATGGTGGCGAGCAGCGGTGCGACCCTGCTTGACCCGCGCGCACTGCACGCACTGCGGCGCCGGCTGTTGCCGCTGGCCACGGTCGTGACGCCGAACATCCCCGAAGCCGAATTGTTGCTCGGCCATGCGATTCCCGACGGTGCCGCCGCCGAGGCCTCGCTGGTGGAACTGCTCGAACTCGGCGCCCCGGCGGTGCTGCTCAAGGGCGGCCACCTGCCTGGCCGCCGGGTCGTGGACCGGCTACACGACGGCGCGCAGGTGCACGAATTCGTGCATGGCCGCCTGCGCGTGGAGGGCCATGGCACCGGCTGCACGCTAGCATCGGCAGTCGCGTGCAAGCTTGCGCTGGGGCGATCGCTGCCCGACGCCTGCGCCGAAGCCGCCCATTATGTGAACGGCGCGTTACGCGGCGCAGTCCGGCCCGGCAAGGGCAACGTTGCCGTGCTTGACCATTTCTGGCAACTGTCAAATCGCGGCTGGTAGTCAACAGAGGAATGTCTGGTCAGCCGCTCCTACATTCCATCCGTTAGACTCTGGGCTTCCAACCCGGAGTCATGCGCATGCGCAGCGGAAATCCTGTCCTCGGCGACAACACCTTCCTCGACGTCGGGAGCGGGCGCGTCGTGACCGGAAACGACCAAGCCATGAGCATCAACGGCACGGTCAACAAAACCGGCCTGCTGCTGGTCTTGCTGGCGGGCGCCGCGGCATTCAGCTGGGACAAGGCAAGCGGCGCCGCAGGCCCGGGCGCGGCGCTGCCCTGGCTGATGACCGGCGCGATCGGTGGCCTGGTGGTCGCCCTGATCACGGTGTTCAAGAAGGCGTGGTCGCCGGTCACCGCGCCCGCTTATGCGCTGCTCGAGGGACTGTTCATCGGCGCGTTTTCCGCGATGATGGAAGCGCGCTTCCCCGGCATCGTGCTGCAGGCGGTCGGTCTCACGTTCGGCACCCTTGCTTCGCTGCTCGTCGCCTATCGAAGCGGCCTGATCCGCGCGACCGAGAAATTCAAGCTGGGCGTGGTTGCTGCCACCGGCGGCATCGCCCTGCTGTATCTGGTGGACATCGGGATGGGCCTGTTCGGCCACCCGATGGGCTTCATCCACAACAACACCTGGATCAGCATCGCCTTCAGCGGCGTCGTGGTGGTGATCGCGGCGCTCAACCTGGTTCTGGATTTCGACTTCATCGAAAAAGGCGTTGAAGCCGGCGCACCGAAGTATATGGAGTGGTACGGTGCCTTCGGCCTGATCGTGACCCTGGTCTGGCTGTACCTGGAAATCCTGCGCCTGCTGTCGAAGTTGCAGTCCCGCAACTGAACC
>JAYSXN010000176.1:0-1801 GCA_043717405.1 Gammaproteobacteria bacterium | reverse complement strand
AATTTCCGGCGCTGCAGCACGGCCAGCTGAGCAATGGCACGCGCGTCATCCTGGCCGAACGGCATGACGTGCCGGTAGTGCAGATGAGCATGGAATTTCCCGGCGGCTTTGCATCCGACCAGGGCCGCAAGCAGGGCACTGCCAGCTTCGCGATGGGCATGCTCGATGAAGGCGCGGGAAATTACGGCGCGATCGCGCTCGGTGAACGCATCGAATCACTCGGCGCATCGATTGGCGGCAGCGCCAGTCTTGATGCCAGCGAAGTGACGCTGTCCGCGCTGAAAGAAAAACTTGATCCGTCGCTGGCCTTGTATGCAGACGTGATCCGTCGCCCGCGCTTCGAGCCGGCAGAGATCGAGCGCGTGCGTGCCAATTGGCTGGCGGGCATCGAACAGGAAAAAACCAGTCCAGGCTCCATGGCCCAGCGCGTCATTGCGCCACTGGTCTATGGCGCCGGTCATCCTTATGCGATCCCGTTCACCGGCAGCGGCTACCCGGCGGACATCGCCAGCCTGAGCCGAACCGACCTGCTGGCATGGCACGAGGAACAAATGCGCCCTGATGGGGCCGCGGTGATGATCGTTGGCGACACCACGCTGGCGCAGATCACGCCCTTGCTCGAAAAATATTTCGGCGACTGGCGTGGTCCAGGAGGCCCGCGCCCGGCCAACGCCATCCCGTCCGTCGCGCTGCCGACATCGCCCCGTGTATTCCTCATCGACCAGCCCGGAGCGATCCAGTCCAACATCCTCGTCAGCCAGTTGGCGCCACCGGTGACCGATCCGGGAGCCATCGATTTCGACATCGCCAACGGCGTGCTCGGCGGCGACTTCACTTCCCGGCTCAACATGAACCTGCGCGAATCCAAGCACTGGTCCTACGGCGTGCGCAGCGGCGCCAACAGCTCGTTGGGGCAACGCCTGTGGACCGCGAGTGCGCCGGTGCAAAGCGATAAAACCCTGGAGGCGATTGCCGAGGTCCGCCGCGAAATTAGCGACTTCACCAGCGGCAAGGCGCCGGTGACCGGTGAGGAAGTGACGCGCATCCAGGCCATCACCGTGCGCAGCTTGCCGGGCTCCTTGGAAACCGCGCGCGCGGTGCTGGCGACAATCGCCGGCATCAACCGCTATCACCGCCCGGACAACTACGTCATGCAGCGCAGCGCGCGCATTGAATCGTTGACGCCAACGCTGGTGCAGCAAGCAGCTACCACGCTGCGCCCGGAAGCGATGACCTGGGTGATCGTGGGTGACTTGAGCAAGATCGAAGCGGGCGTGCGCGCGCTGGCCATTGGTCCGGTACAGGTGATCGATGCGGACGGCCATCCATTGCGCTGAACACGTCACGTTGCCGGTGTGCTGCCATGAGGCCACAATGGTTCTTTTTCGCGGAGCGTCGCCATGCGTTTAACCCCGCTCACCATCACGGTTTTGCTGACACTGTCATCATGCACGTTCGTCAGGATGGCGCCGGGCGCCGATGCCGTGCGCGTCGCCGCGCCGGGCGAGGTGCTTGCCAACTGCCAGAAGCGTGGCGAGGTCGTGGTGTCGGTGAAAAACCGGCTGGGTCCTTATGAGCGCGATGCATTGCGGGTGCGCGATGAGCTTGAAACCCTGGCGCGCAACGAGGCGCCAGGACTGCACGCCGACACCGTCCGCCCGAGCGGTGAGCCCCGCGACGGTGAGCAGCGCTTCAGTGCGTTCCGTTGTGTCGGGGCACCGGCGCACGGCGATGCAACCGCGCATGACGATGCCGAGATCACGCCCCTGAAAGATTGAGGGCGCCTGGCGGGGCTCGCGGC
>JAYSXN010000175.1:0-5475 GCA_043717405.1 Gammaproteobacteria bacterium | reverse complement strand
GATAATTCGGCAGGTACACCGGGCGCCCCGGGAACGCCTGCTCGAAGAACGGAACCTCCTGCGCCACGTCTTCGGCATTGCCGCCAAAGTAGATGATGGCATCGTCGCTGTCCGCGCCCAGTCGCCAGACGCGAAGGACCTCGCCCTCATTTCGGACCTGCAGCGCCTGCGCCCCCGGGGCTGCACTCACCGGCGTCGGGAAGTAAATGAAAGCGCGCTGGTGCGCGAACAGATAGGCGCAAGCCGACAGGTAGAGCAGGACAACCAGGCCGATCACGATCAGGACTGCTTTCATTCCATTTTCCGCTGGCCACCAACGCCATCATTGTTGCCAAGCCGCTACGCGGTCAAGCGGGCTGCGGTCTGGTGCAAGCCAATTGGCCTAGGGTTGTGTCCAGTCAGGCTCGGTCTGCGAAAGCCTCAGCAACAACCCGCCGAGGCTTCGCAGGTCCTGGTCGTTGTGGGCGATGACGCGACGCAGTTTTTCCGCACTGCCGCCGCGAAGATAGTCACGCCATGCTCCAGGGGCCTCGGCACCAGGCAAGTCGTCTTCGCGCACGACGCCAAGCCACCGGCGCTCCACCGTCGACAGCCGGCAGTTTTCCCACACTCCGCGGAAGCGGCGCCTTACCGGGTACAGCAAGTCCAGGTGCGCGAGACCATCCAGGGGATTGCGCAGCCGGGCAAGCCTGAAGCGGGTAGCCAGCAGCGGCGAATCATAGGAGCGACCGTTGTAGCTCACCAACACGCTGTCTGGCTGCAGCCATTGCGAAAAGATATCGAGCATCGCTTTCTCGCCAGCCATCGTGCCGAGGAACAGTTGCCGCGTGCGAAGCGCGCCGTCGTTCCAGTCGGCGGCCCCGATCATGAAGGCACGCGTGCCCGTGCCGCCTGAGAGTCCAGTGGTTTCAGTATCGAAATGCAGGCACTGCCTGCGCTCGAGCGACCCGAAGCCCTTGGCGAAGCGGGCGTTGATGATGGCCGGCACCGTTTCGCAGGCGTATTCACGTTGCAGCAGATGCACGCCGGGAGCGACCTGTTCGCCGGGGAGCTTGCGATCGGGCGAAGCGAGGCCGCGCTGGAGTCGCCCGCTGAACCCGAGCAGCCTGCGCAAGTCCTCGGCGATCCCGATGCGCGCTGGCGAAGATGTTGTCGCGAGTGACCTGGGCAACAGCGGCGCAAGGCTTGCTGTCACGGCCCCTGGCGGCGCAACCGACGACTGCGCGCCCGCTTGTCGCTTGAGGCTTGCCAGCTGCAAGGCAAGTGCGCTCATGACTGCGCTAGCAAGTCGAGCACCCGTGCCGCCAGTACTTTCGGGGTTTGGGCACCGTCCTCGTCAGCGGCCAATACCGGGCCAACGCAGGCCGGACAGCCGGCACGGCAATCGCAAGCCGCCACCGCTGCCTGCGCGCGGGCGAGCAGTTCTGACTGGCGGCGCCAGAGCGGCTCGCTCAAGCCTACGCCGCCCGGAAAGTTGTCGTATAGAAAAACGGTAGGCGTGAATACCGATTGCGCCGCGAGTGTATCGGCGCCGCCATCAGCACTGCGCAGCTGGCCACGGCCCTGCGCGTCCGCCTGCGCGAACCAGGCGCCATCGCCGCTGCCGACGGCCTTGCACAGGTCATGCGCATCGGCCATCACCGATACTGTGGCGAGCACATGCAGCGCATAAGCTGCGCCGAGGAAGCCGTCGAGTGCCGCCTGCCGCGAGCTGAAGTTGGCCTCGAGCACCGGTTGCGAAAGTTGCCACCATGCCGCCGTGGTGTGCAGTTCCTGGTCGGGCAGGTTGACCGGACCATAGCCGATGTTCTCGTGCGTGTAGTAGCGGATTTTCTTGTAGCCCGACACGCGCCTGACCACGTGCACCTCGCCGTGGTGCGCACTGCCGGCGCCCGCCAGGCAGCCATCGAAGCGACTGAGGATCTTCAGCTTGGTGTAATCGATCGCATCGGTGTAATAGTCCACGTGGGTGCGGGTGACGAAAGCCTTGCGGCCTTCCCAGTCGAGTCGCTCCACCTGGTACGGCGTGGACTGGATCATGTGTATCGCACCTTCGTACAGGGTCAGCGCCGCCGCGGAATAGTCCACTTCGGCGATGATCACCTGGCGGCCGTCGCTGCGATCAACTACCACGAAATTACCGTCGGCCACCGAGCGCAATGACACGGCATTGGCCGGGTAGCTGTCGGCAATCCATTCCCAGCGGCCGTTTTCCTCATGCAGAACGTCGCTTTCGCCAAGCACCTCGAGGTACGGCCCGGCGTCGGCGGGGCCAAAACAGTCGCCGCTGAGGAAGGGAAGTTCGAAGGCGGCGCAGCGGATATGGTCGAGCAGGATCAGTGGCTGGTCGGCATGGATGCGCGCGTGCTCCGGGCTGGCGGCCGAAAAATATTCAGGGTGCCTGATCAGGTATTGGTCCAGAGGCTGGCTGCTGGCGACGAGCACGCCGAGCGATGGCTTCTGTCGGCGACCGGCACGGCCGAAGCGCTGCCAGGTTGCGGCAACCGAACCGGGGTAGCCATTCAACACGACCACGTCGAGGCTGCCGATATCCACGCCCAACTCCAGCGCCGAGGTGCTGACGATGCCGTCGATGCGGCCATCGCGCATGGCCTTTTCGATCTCGCGACGCTCGGTTGGCAGGTAACCGCCACGGTAGGCGCGGATGCGTGCGGGCTTCCGCGGGTCGTGGTCGAACACGTCCTTCAAGTACTTGGTGAGCACCTCGACCATCGTGCGCGATTGCGCGAACACCAGCGTCTTCAATCCCGCGCCGATGGCGATGCGGGCGATACGGTTGCTCTGCGATCGAGCCGACGCGCGCAGTCCTAGGTCGGCGTTGACCACTGGCGGATTCCACAGCAGCACGTGCTTGTCGCCGGTAGGCGCGCCGCTTTCGGTGATCGCATGCACTTCGTGTTCGATCAGCGCCTCGGCATGCGCGCGCGCATTGCCGATGGTCGCCGAGCACAGGATGAATTGCGGGCTCGATCCGTAGAATGCGCAGATGCGCTTGAGCCGGCGCAGCACGTTGGCCACATGCGAGCCGAATACGCCACGATAGGTATGGATCTCGTCGATGACGATGAACTGAAGGTTCTCGAAGAACTGCGCCCACTTGGTGTGATGCGGCAGGATGGCCTGGTGCAGCATGTCCGGATTGCTGACCACGATGTCACCGTGAAGCCGGATCGCCTGGCGCGCGTCGCCAGGGGTGTCGCCATCAAAAGTGAAAGCCTTCAGGCCCAGTGTGCCGGCGCGATTGAGTTCAAGCAGCTCCGAAACCTGGTCCTGTGCGAGCGCCTTGGTGGGGAACAGGTATAGCGCTTTTGCGCGCCGGGTCATCGCCGCGGCAACGACAGGCAGCGTGTAGCACAGGCTTTTCCCGGACGCCGTTGGCGTCACCACCACGACATGTTTGCCTTCGGCAACTACGCGCCACGCCTCGGCCTGGTGGCTGTAAAGCTGGGCGATCCCACGCGTGCGCAGTGCGTGGCTCAAGGCCGCGGGCAGCTCGCTGGGCAATGCTGAATAGCTCCCCATGCGCCCTGGCACCAGCATGCTGCCAGTAATGCGATCGCTGAATTTTTCCTGCAGGCGATGGCTCAGTTGCCTTGAATCGCCGGGCGGTGATTTCGCTGGCGGCGTCGGATCGAGCAATGGCAGCGAGGTCAAGGCGTGCATCGGTGGGCCCTATGGTTGGGCCTTCCTTGTAGACGTTTGCGATCTCACTGCGCGAGACGCGCGCAAAAAAAAGGACCCTCGCGAGTCCCTTTTTCCTGGCGCTGATCCGAGCCCGATCAGAAGATGCTGGCGCAGCCGACCACCGGAAGCTTCGTGGCGGTAACGCCGGCCTTGGCCATGGCGCGACCGGTGAACGAACCGCGGGTAAACGTCGCTGCCTGTCCGGCCAGCACGTTGCCCTTGAGGTTGGAGTCGGTCATCGTCGCGGCGCCCGACGGGCCCCAATACACATTGCAAGCCTTGCCCGAGCCCGCCATCAGGGTGGTGAAGGTGTTGCCGGTCAAATCGCCATTGACCAGGAAAATCCAGACGCCGGTCGATGGGCCGTTGAGCGTGACCGTGCCGGTCAGGACGGCCGCGGCGGTGAAGCAATACACGCCCGGCGGCAGGATCACCCCGGCCAGGGTGCCGGTCAGCAGGCGTTCGCAACGGTTGCTCGACAGCGCGGTGTAGGCGCGGTTGAAATCAAGCGCGACCTGCGGCGTTACCGGCGCGATGATCTGGCCAGTGATCGGGCAGCGCGTCATCACTACGGCCGGACGCGCGCCGGTCGAACCGATATTGCCCTTGACATTGCCATCGGTGCAGGTCACTGCGCCATGGCTAGATGGCGCGGCGCTCAGCAGCGCGAATTTGGCGGCCGTGCCCAACGCTGGCGCCGTGGCAGCAAATGCCGGGGATGCCGCAACCATCAGGGTGGACAGTGCGAGCAACGACAGGGACAGGCCTTTCTGGCGATTCATCGGTAATTCCTTTTTGGCGATTTGAAACGCAGGACGCAGTCCGCCGCGAGCGGAAGCCCGATGCGCGTGCCTGTTGGAGTTTTCAAGCGGGGACTCAGATGTCCCGGACCTGGATTTCCAGGAAAGAGGTGGTCGCATTTCCGATACCGACCGGCCGCAGTGTAACCATCGCGACCGTGCACCTCATCTGAACGGCCGCTTGCGCCTCCTCGGTGCGTGCGGCTTTACCGGTTTGCGCAATGCAACCGAATACAACTCCGACAAGGCATCAACCTTGGCAACGTAGGCTTGCGTTTCTGCGTACGGGGGGATCCCGTTGTAGCGTGCGACGGTACCTATGCCTGCGTTGTATGCCGCGGTCGCCAATTGCCGATTGCCCTTGTACCGGTGCAGCAGGTCACGCAGGTACCGTGCAGCACCCGGGATCGATTGCTCGGCGGAGAAAGGATTTGCCACCGAGTATTCTACCGCCGTGGCGGGCAACAATTGCATGATTCCCTGCGCGCCCTTTGGCGAAACCGCGTCGGCGCGAAGGTCGCTTTCCGCATGCGCGATGGCGCGCAGCCAGGCATCGTCTATACGATTTGCGCGCGAGGCGGCAATGAAGGTGGCGGCGTGTTCGCCGATCCTGGGCTTGCCCACGTGTCCGAGCCCGACATGCGCGGGTGCACCCGGCGGCGGCGTGACGCTGAAGGCGAGCACCGGGACGGAGCCGGGCAACTCGCGCGTGCCGTACACGGTCTTGCCGTCCTGCTGGCGCTCGTAGAGCATGCCCTTCTGGGTACCGTTGACTCCCCACAGGTTGGGCAGCTTGGCGGCATTGTCATCGATGGTTTGCGCCTTGCACTTCGAGCTAGGTTCCGGCGCGGTAGACAGGCTGACGCTGCCGTTGCGCAGGCATCGATACACGACCCTCGCACTCGCCTGTTCCGCGGTGCAAAGCGCGAGCAGGATGAGACAGGTCGCAGGGGCGCGCAGACGAGGCATG
>JAYSXN010000174.1:0-1805 GCA_043717405.1 Gammaproteobacteria bacterium | reverse complement strand
CCGCCAACGATCCCGAAGGCTATGCCGACCTGTTGCCGGAACCTACCTCGGATGGCAGCGCCCAATGACCCAGCTTCAACCGGACCCCACCTGCCCCGCCATGGATCAAGACCTCATCCGACGCATCGTCGAAGCCGCACTGCTGGCCGCGCCGCAACCGCTTTCGCTGCCGCAGCTCGTGGCCTTGTTTCCGGAGGAAGAATTACCGCCGCCCGGAGCGCTCGAGCAGGCCATTGCCGACCTGCGCGCAGGCTGCGCCGATCGCGGCGTGGAGCTGGTGGAGGTTGCTTCCGGCTTTCGCTACCAGGTGCGCGCCGACGTGCATCCATTCGTGTCGCGCTTGTGGAGCGAGCGCCAGGCCAAGTACACGCGCGCCACGCTTGAAACCCTCGCCCTTATCGCTTACAGGCAACCGATCACGCGCGGCGAGATCGAACAGATCCGCGGCGTGGGCGTCAACGCCAACACCATCAAGATGCTCGAGGAACGCGAGTGGATCCGCGTCATCGGCCATCGCGACGTGCCCGGGCGTCCGGAATTGTTCGGCACCACGCGCGCTTTCCTGGATTACTTCGGACTGCGCAGCCTCGATCAGTTGCCAGCGCTTGCAGACCTGAAAGACATCCCCGAGCTCGACCCGCAATTACCCTTCGACATGAATCCGCCCGGCATTGCCAACGCAGCGCTGCTGGCGGAACTGACCAACACTGATGAGGTCGGCGATGTTGCCGAGCCGGAGCTGAGAAATGAGTGATGCACCCAGCAAGAAAGTCCTGTCGCTGAAGGACAAGAACGCCGACGACGGCGCGCCAAGGATCGAGGAGCGGCTGCACAAGGTTCTCGCGCAAGCGGGCCTCGGTTCGCGCCGCGCGCTCGAGGAGCGCATCGGACAGGGACTGATAAAGGTCAACGGTGAAGTGGCACGCACCGGCCAATCGGTTGGCAGCGGCGATCGCATCGAGCTTGATGGCAAGACTTTCGTCGCCACGGCATTGACCGAACCGTCCAGCGTGCTGATCTACAACAAGCCCGAAGGCCAGGTCACCACGCGCGAAGATCCCGAAGGCCGTCCGACGATATTCGAGGCACTGCCGCGCTTGAAGGGCGCGCGCTGGATCGCCGTCGGCCGCCTGGACATGAACACCACCGGCCTGTTGTTGCTGACCACCGATGGCGAGCTTGCCAACGCGCTGATGCATCCGTCGAATGCGATCGAGCGCGAGTACGTGTGCCGCATCCCCGGTGAGGTGCCCGACAATGTCGTCGACCGCCTCCAGCGCGGCGTGGCACTGGAAGATGGCCCGGCCAAATTCGAAAAGATCGAGCGCATCAACGCCAGTGGTTCGCACTCCTGGTTCCAGGTCGTCGTTACCGAAGGCCGCAATCGCGAAGTGCGTCGCTTGTGGGAATCACAGGGCCACCAGGTCAGCCGCCTCAAGCGCGTGCGCTATGGCGACGTGACCTTGCCGCGCCTGCTCAAGCGTGGCCAGTGCGTGGAAATGGATGCCGATGCGGTGGCGAAGATCCGCCAGCACTTCGAGCTGGAAAACAACGCGCCGGTGCTGACCCTGCAGCCGGTGATCGGCCAGCGCAAATCGCGGCCGACAGAAATACGCGTGGGCAAGGACCGCGCGCAGAATTCCTACCTCAACGGGCATGTCAACGAGGAAGCGCGCGAACTGCGCCGCTTCGATCATGTGCGCGAAGAAAAACCGAGGGGCCGCGGACGGCCGGGCGCCGGCGCGCCGCGAGGCAAGGCCGGCTACAAGGGTGCAGGCGCCAAGCCCTTCAGTGGCCCCATGGGC
>JAYSXN010000173.1:0-1807 GCA_043717405.1 Gammaproteobacteria bacterium | reverse complement strand
CCCCTCGCTCGATACCGTGAGGCAGATATGGCCCTCGTCGCCTGTGAACTTGGCCGCGTTGGAGAGCAGATTGGACAGCACTTGGGCCAAGCGCGTGGGGTCGCAACTCACCCACAGCGGGTTCGGGGGCTGCGTGACCACCAGATGGTGCTTGCGGTTGACCATGAGCGGATCGGTGATCTCGACCGCAGCCAAGACGACCGTCCGCAGGTCGATCTTCTGTTCGCGGAGACTGATTTTTCCGCGGCGGACTCGGGACAGGTCGAGAAGGTCTTCTACCAGCCGAACCAATAGCGAAGTTTGGCGCTCGAGCGCGCCAACGGCCGACTGCTGAACCGCTGCTCCTGCCTGGGGAGAGCGCAGGATATGAGCGACCTGGGTGAGGACGGCCAGGGGAGAGCGCAACTCGTGGGCGACCGCCGACAGGAAGTGATCCTTCTGGCGGTCGGCATCTTCCAGATCCCGCGTGCGCTCGCGCAATTGGTCCTCGAGCCTCCTGTGCGGGGTCATGTCGCGGATGGCACTGGCTACTAGCATCCCCGTGCTGGTCAGCAGAGGATTGAGCAGCACGTCGATCGGGAATTCATGACCGTCTTTGCGCAAGCCGACGAGGTCCCGTTCGCGGCCCATGGGCCGCGGCCGTGGATCGGCGGAATAGGCTTGGCGCAGGTCGACGTGCGAGCGGCGAAAACGCTCCGGCATCAGCACCTCGACCGGGCCGCCGATCAATTCGTCCCGACGGAAGCCGAACAGATTCTCGGCCTGGCGATTGACCTGAACGATGATGCCGTTTCCGTCGGCAACCACGACTGCGTCGGGTGCAGCTTCGAGAAACCCGTAAAACAGACTTGTCGCCAACCCGGAAAGAAGTCTTTCCCCATCATCGGCCGCTGCGGAAACGCCGGCGCGGGGAGGATTCACTACATCGACCATCGCGGCGTTCCCTTGTTGCAACTGGCCACGTCAACTCCGCGCCAGCTGGCGCCTGAATTAGCTACGTGCGGTGCGCGCCCCGCCATCCGCAACATTGCCCCCGGAAAATGCCTACAGTAGGTCCGACACCCGCCGCCTCTGGAAGAAGCGGGTGAGCTTGCAAACTGGAAGGACCCCATGTCTGGCGAGAAAGGAGCTCCCGCCACGATGTGACGACTAGCTCAACTTGGATGAACCATACACGTTTTTCCGGCTCAGGATGGGCGGCTATGGCGCGGGTCTCAGCCAGGCCAGTCAGAGCCAGTGCCGCGCCCACCAGCCGATAGCCTCGGCGAACGGAGCACGCCAGTGTCGATGCTTCCAGGATTCTTCCGTGACTTCCTGGGCACTGGCAAGGTCCTGCTTGAATTGCATGGCCAGTTCTGCATTGAACGCTTGATCCTCTGCAAGTAGGTTCAACTCGTCGTTGGTGAAGAAGCTGCGGTAATCGAAGTCGGCCGTCCCCACCGTTGCCCAGCTGTGATCGACCAGCGCTGTTTTTGCGTGCAGCACCCGTGGCTGGTACTCGAAGATGCGAAGCCCGGACGCCAACATCCGTGAATAGACGGCCCGACTCGCCCACTGCGCGACCGCCACATCGTTCTTGCCCGGCACAAGTAGACGAACATCGACACCACGACGCGCAGCGGCGCAGAGTCGACTCTGGCTGTGCCAATCAGGCACGAAATAGGGCGTCGTCAGCCAAACCCGCTCGCGTGCCGAGCTGAATTGCTCGTTGAATGCGCTAAGCAATCGATGCCGGTTGCGTGCGGTTCGATTGGGCAGCAGGTAAAAGCCGTGGGTGTTGCGAAGTTGCGACCAAGGGCGCGATGGA
>JAYSXN010000172.1:0-15712 GCA_043717405.1 Gammaproteobacteria bacterium | reverse complement strand
GCGTCTGCATGATCGGCACGACCGAGGCCTGCGTGCCCTCGCGCCGAAGCGTTTCGTAGAAGGTCTGCGCGCCTTTGTTCATGGCCCGATAGGCGCCGCAGCAATACAACGCGATGTCCACGCCGGAAGATCGCAGCTGCTCGGTGGTAAATAAAGGTGTCTGGCCAAATTCTGTGAGGTTCGCAAGGATCGGCACCTTCACCGCGTCCTTGAATACCCGGTACTGATCAAGCGAGTAGATGGCTTCGGGAAACACCATGTCCGCGCCCGCTTCCACGCAGGCGAGCGAACGCTCGATCGCCGCGTCGATGCCTTCAACGGCGATGGCGTCGGTACGCGCCATGATGATGAAATCGCTGCTGCGCGCATCCACCGCCGCCTTGATACGGTCGACCATTTCACCCTTCGACACGATGGCCTTGCCCGGGCGATGACCGCAGCGCTTGCTCGCGACCTGGTCCTCGATATGCATCGCCGCCGCGCCAGCCTTGGCCAGCGAGCGCACCGTCCGTGCAATGTTGAACGCCCCGCCCCAGCCGGTATCCACGTCAACCAGCAGCGGCAGGTCGCAGGCATCGGTGATGCGGCGGATATCGATGAGCACGTCATCCATCGTGCTGATGCCGAGGTCAGGCATGCCGAGGGAATTGGCGGCAACGCCGCCGCCGGAAAGATAGATCGCCCTGAAGCCCGAACGCCGTGCCATCAGTGCGGCATAAGCGGTGATCGTGCCGACCATCTGCAACGGAGTTTCCGTGGACAGCGCTTCGCGCAGGCGCGCTGCGGCCGTCGGCGTGCTCACACCCATGTCAGGACAGCAGGCCAGCGACAGCGCCGCGTTCTTCCTCGAGTTCGGCCAGGGTCTTGCCCATCATCTGGCGGCTGTAATCGTCTATCTCCAGGCCCGGAACGATGGCGTAACCGCCGTTCGCACAGATGACCGGGAAGCCGTACATGACGCCAGCGGGAATGCCATAGCTGCCGTCGGATGAAATCCCCATCGTCGTCCACTCGCCATTGGTGCCGAGCACCCAGTCATGGATATGGTCAATGGCGGCATTGGCCGCCGAGGCGGCAGAAGAAAGCCCGCGCGCCTCGATGATGGCTGCGCCGCGCTTGCCTACCGTCGGAATGAACTTGGACCGGTTCCACGCTTCGTCGTTGATGGCCTCGCGCACGGGCGCGCCGTCAATGGTTGCAAAGCGGTAGTCGGGATACATGGTAGGGCTGTGGTTGCCCCAGACCACCAGCCGCTTGATCGAACCCACCGGCTTGCCGGTTTTTGCCGACAGCTGGCTCAGCGCGCGGTTGTGGTCGAGCCGGAGCATGGCGGTGAAGTTTTTCGGGTCCAGGTCAGGCGCGGACTTCATGGCGATATAGGCGTTGGTGTTGGCCGGATTGCCCACCACCAGCACCTTGACGCTGCGCGAAGCCACGGCATTCAAGGCCGCGCCCTGGGCGGTGAATATCTTTGCGTTCTCGAGCAGCAGGTCCTTGCGCTCCATGCCCGGCCCGCGTGGCCGCGCGCCGACCAGCATTGCGATGTCGGCATCCTTGAAGGCGATCATGGCATCGTCGGTGCCGACCATGCCGGCCAGCAACGGAAAGGCGCAGTCTTCGAGCTCCATCATCACGCCACGCAGCGCGGCCTGCGCTTTTTCCATCGGCAACTCAAGCATCTGCAGGATCACCGGCTGGTTTGGGCCCAGCATTTCACCAGAGGCGATGCGGAAGACGAGCGAGTAACCGATCTGGCCAGCAGCGCCGGTGACCGCAACGCGAACGGGAGCTTTCATTGGGAATTCCTTTTCGTTTCGAAAGTGTTTAATGCGGGACAGCGCGGCAATGGCAGTCAGGTGAGTTCTGCGAAGAACTCCTGGAAGCGGCGCAGGCCCTCGGGCAGCTGTGCGCTCGGGCAGGTGTAGGAGATGCGCAGAGCGCGCGGTTCACCAAACGCCGAGCCCGGCACGCAGGCGACGCCTTTACTCTCGAGCAGCGCATTGCACACGTCCACATCTGTCGCCAACTCCACGCCGCCATGCTTGCGGCCGAAGGCGAAGGAGACATCCGGGAAGACGTAGAACGCGCCCTGCGGCCGCGGACAAACCAGCCCGGGTATCGATTCCATCACGGCCATCACCTGGTCGCGCTTGGCCTGGAATTCAGCGTTCTTGTGCACCGGCACATCCTGCGGTCCGCTGAGCGCCGCGATTGCCGCGGCGGTCACCACTTCCGGAATATTGGTGATGTGGTTGGAGTTGAGCGTGGTAACTGCCTTGGCCACCGACTCGGGACCGCACATGAAGCCGACGCGCCAGCCCGGCATGCCGTAGGTCTTGGACAGCGAGTCAACGAAAATCGTGCGCTCGCGCAACTGCGGCTGGCTGTGCACGAAATTGTGGTAGCCGATGCCGTCGAACACCATGCGATTGTAGATGTCATCGCAGATGATCCAGGTGTCCGGATGCTTGGCCAGCACCACGGCCAATGCCTGGATCTCGGCCTTGGAATAAACCATGCCGGTAGGATTGTTCGGATTGTTGAACAGGAAAACCTCGGGCTTGTCAGCAAGTGCTGCGTCAAGTTGCGAGGGCGTCAGCTTGTAGTTCTGGCTTGCCGGACATGCAAGCTCCATGCGCCGCGCGTTACAGATGTCGGCGATGTCGGCGTACGTCGTCCAATACGGAACGGCATAGGCGATGCGGTCGCCTTCGTTCAGCAGCGCCTCGGCCAGGTTGTACAACACGTGCTTGGCGCCAATGCCGGTTGAGCAATTGCCGCGCCCGTAACCGGATAGCCCCACCGCCTCGATATGTTGCAGGAACGCGTCGATCAGTGCATCGGCGCCGCGATTGGAACCGTACTGGCCGGTGTCCTTGACCAGTGCCTGGCGGGCGGCCTCGTAAACATGGTCCCCGGGCAGGAAGTTCGGCACACCGATGGAAAAGCTGATGATGTCGCGGCCAGCGGCCTTGAGGGCTTTGGCTTTATCGGCGACGGCCATGATGGCGCTGGGCTTGGCACGGCCCATGCGGATGGCAAGTTCTGGCATCAGGAACCCCGGTTGGATTAAGGTGGGTTTGCCAGCCAAAAGGGGCTGGAAATCGGGCAATTCTAACACAGCGCATTTTCCCGGCCGCTTGCCGGAATGGGCGCGCCAACAACGAAAGGCCGTCGCGGATGAATCCAATCAACGAGCGCCGGGGCAGCTGCGCCAGCTGCGCGACAGTGCCGCTGATGCTGCTGCTGATTTTCATGCTGGCGCCATTGGCAGCATGGTCCAGGGAGCGTAACCAGGTTGCGACCGACCGTGCCGGCCGGCCAGTGCGGATCACTGGCAGCGTAGTGGTGATGGAACCAGACATCGACCTGTCGGAAGTGCTCGCAGGCGGCGCGGCAGAGCCCAGGCGCGAATGGACGCTGGCGGCACGTCGCCTGTACCCGGCCGCAGTTCGCGCGCGCCTGGCCGCCGCCGGCACGGCCCTGGTGCCTGACTTCAGTATTCGCGCCGACCTGCCTGCAGACTCGCGCCTCGGACAGGTCATGCGCTTGAATGAAGCGGTGTCGACCAGCGTGATCGCCTATACCGCGCCCGGCAGCGTGCTCGCCACCAAACGCGGCCATGGCCTTGACTGGACACTTGGCCCCGGCGTGGAGGAATTGCGCAAATCCACCGGCGCCGATTACGCCTTGTTTACCTACATCCGGGACAGTTACGCCAGTGGTGGTCGCGCCGCGCTGCGCGTGGCATCACTGTTGCTGCTCGGCGGCGACATCGGCGGTGGCCGGCAGGTCGGCGTGTCCACGCTCGTCGATCTGCGCACCGGCCAGGTCGTGTGGTTCAACACACTGGCCCGGCAATCGGGGGACCTGCGTGACCCCAAGGGCGCCGCCACTACTGCCGAACACCTGCTGGCCGGATTGCCGTTGTGATGCGTGCCGTTATTTCCGCAATCGCGTTGACCGTCCTTTCGATCGCCAGCGCCACTACGGTTGCGCAGGAGCAGGCTGCCACTGCTCGCCCCATTCCCGGCAGCGACGAGGCCGAACTCTGGTTCGAGATGGACCGCGTCGAAACCCAGCTGCGCCAATCGCCGCTGCTGGTTCGCAACGAAGCCCTTGATGCGTATCTTCGTGGCGTGCTGTGCAAAGTTGCGCAACCGGACTGCAGCCGGCTGCGCGTGTACGTGGTCGACCTGCCCTACTTCAACGCCTCCATGGCCGCCAATGGCGCAATGATCGTGTGGACCGGTGCGTTGTTGCGCATTCGTAATGAAGCGCAACTCGCCATGGTGCTTGGCCATGAGTATGGGCACTTCCGCGAGCGCCACACGCTCGAGCAATGGCGGCGGATGAAGCGCAGCTCCGCGGTGCTGGGCGCGTTCGGAGCGATGGCTTCTGGCGCTGGCCTGGGCGTAGCCGGAATGGCCGCCAACCTCGGCGGCGTTTTCAGCGCGATGAAGTTCAGTCGGGCGAAAGAACTGGAAGCAGATCGGATTGGCTTCGAGCAACTCAGCGCGCAGGGTTACGATCCCGACGCCGCGGTCGAATTGTGGAATGCAATGCTGCGCGAGGAAAGCGCGCGCGACTACGGCAAGCCTGTCCCGGTGTTTTCAACGCATCCCGACACGCGTCAGCGGCGCGACGACCTGCTTGCGGCCCTCAATGGCCTCGACCGCCCCGGCACTGAACTCGGCACGCAGCCCTACGCGCGGACGGTGCATCCGTTCCTGCAGCATTGGCTGGAAAATGAACTCACACGGCGGATGTTTTCCAGCTCGATCGAGGTCATCGGGGAACTGCGCCAAGCAGGCGCCGCAGGCGACGCGGGGCTGTACTCGTTTTTTCTTGGCGAGGCCTACCGGCGCCGCGACAAAGCTGACGACCGGGCACGGGCGGCGGGTCTTTACGCTGAAGCGGTACAACAGTCCGGTGCGCCGCCGGAAGCGTTTCGCGAACATGGGCTCGCTTTGCGCGGAGCGGGCCACCGTGCCGAAGCGGCGGCGGCCCTGCACCAATACCTGCTGCTGCAACCGAAGGCTACGGACAAGGCATTTATCGATGCCTACCTTGCCGAACTGGAGCTGCGGTCATGAACGGGTTGCTGCGGCCGAGCCGGGGCGGGCGGTTGTTGCTCCGCGCGGGTCTGGGATTTTTATTCGTGCTCAGCCTCGCTGCCTGCGCCGGGCCCGGCGGCCGCCTGTTGCGGGCCGGCGATGCGGTGCAGGTATTCGACCTGCAACTGGACACGACGCTGGACTGGTCGCGCCTGCACTCGCCGCGAGCGGAAATCTGGACGATCGATGGCCAGGCGCTCAACCAGTTCGTCGTGGTGGAAGGCGTAAAACCGGGCGAGCATGTCCTGCTGTCAACAAGGGAGCGCGCGGGACATCCGGACGGCCCGTGGTATCGGCCCGGCATGCGTCCTGATGAGCTGCGCGATGTAATCCTGGATGCGTTGCGGCAGGACGGGTGGACGCAGGTCAGCGCCAGCAACCTGCGCCCTGCCCGATTCGGGACGGTGGACGGGCTGCGCTTCGAGGCGCAACTCACGCACTCCGGCGGGCTGCGCTACCAGGGCATGTTCGGGGCGGCCGAACACGACGGCCGCCTCACGCATTTTTTCTGGATCGCACCGTCCGAGTATTATTACGGTCGCGATGCTGCCGCAGTGGAGCGAATGATCGACTCCATCCGCTTTACCGACTGATCAGGCGCCCAGCACCGCGTTCCATTCGGCCACGCGCGGCGCCTGCGCGGCCAGCACGGCGTCGGTATCGCCGCTGAGGGTCACGCTCTCGATCTTGTCGCCGCCACGGATGGCGTTGACGACGGTCTGGTCTTCCGGGCCGATCACTTCGCCGAACACGGTGTGCTTGCCGTCGAGCCAAGGTGTCGCGACATGGGTGATGAAGAACTGGCTGCCGTTGGTGCGCGGTCCGGCGTTGGCCATCGACAGAACGCCCGGACGATCATGGCGAAGGTCGGCGCGGGTTTCGTCTTCGAATTTATAACCCGGGCCGCCGGTTCCGCTGCCCTGCGGACAGCCGCCCTGCACCATGAAATCAGGGATGACGCGGTGGAAGCTCAGGCCGTCGTAATAGCCGCGCTTGACCAGGTTGACGAAGCTGGCGACCGTGACCGGCGTCTTGTCCGGATGCAGGCGCAGATGGATGGGTCCGCGCGAGGTGTTGAAAGTCGCGATGAGCTCAGACATGGGGCTACTCCTTGGGGTCGAGCCGCCTAGGATGCCACATGGAAGCGCGGTCCCGGCGTTCCAGCTATAATATTGGGCTACCCCAACAGATCGGCGCCCCATCGCGGCGCGCCCCAGCCAATGTCCATCGAAAAGCTCCGCAACGTCGCCATCGTCGCCCACGTCGACCACGGCAAAACCACCCTCGTCGACCAGCTGCTGAAGCAGTCCGGCACGTTCAGCGAGCGCACGGTCACCACCGATCGGATGATGGACAGCAACGACCTGGAAAAGGAACGTGGCATCACGATCCTGTCCAAGAACACCGCGATCCGATGGAAGTCGCCGGAAGGCGAGGAATACCGCATCAACATCGTCGACACGCCGGGCCATGCCGACTTCGGTGGCGAAGTGGAGCGCGTGCTGTCGATGGTGGACTCGGTGCTGATCCTGGTCGACGCGATGGATGGCCCGATGCCGCAGACGCGCTTCGTGACGCAGAAGGCCTTCGCGATGGGCTTCAAGCCGATCGTCGTGGTCAACAAGGTCGACCGTCCCGGCGCGCGCCCGGACTGGGTGCTGAACCAGACCTTCGACCTCTTCGATCGCCTCGGCGCCACCGATGAGCAGCTCGATTTCCACACGGTGTACGCATCTGCCTTGCACGGTTACGCAGGCCTGCAGCCGGAAGTGCGCGAAGGCGACATGACGCCGCTGTTCCAGGCGATCATCGATCACGTGTCGCCGCCGCCGGTGGACATGGACGGCCCGTTCCAGATGCGCGTGACCTCGCTGAGCTACAGCAACTACGTCGGCATCATCGGCATCGGCCGCATCCAGCGCGGCAAGGTGCGCACCGGCATGCCGGTGTCCATCGTCGATCGCGAAGGCAAGGTCCGCACCGGCAAGGTCATGCAGGTGATGGGCTTCCTTGGCCTGGAGCGCCTGGAAGTGGCCGAAGCCAACGCCGGCGACATCATCGCGATTTCGGGCATTGAGAACCTGAGCATTTCCGACACGGTCTGCGCAATCGATGCACCCGAACAACTGCCGGTGCTCACCGTCGATGAGCCGACCATCAGCATGACTTTCCAGGTGAACAATTCACCATTCGCCGGCAACAAGGATCGCAGCGGCGGCAAGTTCCTGACCTCGCGCCAGCTGCGCGACCGCCTGTTGCGCGAAGCCCTGCACAACGTCGCGCTGAAGGTGGAGGAGACCGAGGACGCCGACAAATTCAAGGTCAGCGGCCGCGGCGAATTGCATCTGTCCATCCTGATCGAAACCATGCGTCGCGAAGGCTACGAGCTCGCGGTGTCGCGTCCGGAAGTCATCGTCAAGGTCATCGACGGCCAGAAGATGGAACCGATCGAGGCACTGGTGGTGGATCTCGAGGAGCAATACCAGGGCGGCGTCATGCAGCGCCTCGGCGAGCGCCGCGCGCACCTGACCAACATGGAACCGGACGGCAAGGGCCGCGTGCGCATCGACTTCATGATTCCGGCGCGCGGACTGATCGGGTTCCAGACCGAGTTCCGCACGATTACTGCCGGCACCGGACTGCTGTTCCACGTGTTCGACCATTTCGGTCCGCGTTCGGAAGGCGCGATTGCCGAGCGCCAGAACGGCGTGATGATTTCCAACGGCACCGGGCCGTCGCCTGCGTATGCGCAGTTCTTCATGCAGGAACGCGGTCGCCTGATGATCGAGCCGGGTGAGGAAATCTACGAGGGCCAGATCGTCGGCATGCACGCCAAGGACAATGACCTGACGGTCAATGCACTGCGCGCCAAGCAGCTGACCAACTTCCGCGCCTCGGGCAAGGATGATACCGAAGCGCTCATTCCGCCGATGAAGCTGTCGCTGGAACAGGCGCTGGAGTTCATCGAGGAAGACGAGCTGGTGGAAGTAACGCCGGTGGCGATCCGCCTGCGCAAGAAAGACCGCACCGAGAACGACCGCAAGAAGGCCAACCGCGGCTGATGGTTACTGGTCGCGGCCTGGTGCCGCGACCTTCCTGCCCTGCTGTCCTGCTCAGGGCATTTCGCGCGAGACGCCGGGATCCTTGGCGACAGGCAGTTGATTTGCGGCCGGTACGACAATCGCCGACAAGCCCGCAGCGCGCAACTGGCTATTGGCCTGCGCGAGTTCGTGCCCTTGCACGCCCGCCCACACGGCCAACGCTTTCGCCAGGCGAGCCGAGTATTCCGCATAAACCGCCTGTTGCGGACCGGTGGGCGCCGCATCTGAACTCTCGAGGTCGCCTTGCAGTGACGTCAACTGACCGCCGATCGTTGCCAACTTCAATGGCGCTTTTTCCTCTTCGCCTTGTGTCAGCGGAGCAAGGCTTGCGCTGAGCGCGGCAAGGGCGGCACTGACCGGCGCGTCTTTCGCCTTCGGTTGGTTCTCAGTGAGCGCCTTGATCTGCTTGACCACGCTGTCCACCTGGCCATTGGCGACGAACTGTCTCTGCATGTCGGGCACGATCTTGGCGGACAGCGCCAGCGCTCCTGCGAGGGCGGCAGGGTCCACTTTTACCCGCGGGTCGGCGGCGATGGTGAGAGGTGCACGATAGTCTCGCCCGTCAATGCGCAACACGGCCTGATAGGCGCCTGGCGCCATCAGCATGCCTTGTGGCAGGAAGGTGGCCTCATCGCCGTCAGTGGCGGCAATGCTGTAGTCGTAACCTCCAGCTACGGGCCTTGCGCCGCGCAGGTTCCAGACAAAGCGATGCGCGCCTGCGCTCGCCGACAGTTTTTGCGGCGCGCCGAGCCAGCGCGACTCAAAGTACGGCTCGGCGGGGAGTTTTTCCGGCAGCGCATCGCTACTGAAGCGGCGAACAATTTTTCCGGCTGCATCGGTGATCTGCAAAGTCACCGGTGCGCGCGCGTCGCGCGACAACCAGTAATCGATCACCGCTCCATCGGCTGGGTTGCGACCGGTCGGCTCTTCGCGCGGCAGCGGCGTGTCCTTGTTCTGGTTGCCTCGCACGCGAATAGCTACGCCGGGTGTAAAAAGGTGCGCTGGCTGCCTGAGCGTTGTGCCATCTATTTGCCGCAGCGGCGAAAGCTGGTCGAGTACCCATATCGAGCGGCCTTGCGTCGCGGCGATCAGGTCGTCGCCGTGCACGAGCAGATCGGTGACGATGGCGGAAGGCAGGTTGCGCTGCAGCGATTGCCAGTGATCGCCATCATCGAACGATGCGAACACACCCTGGTCGGTGCCGGCATACAACAAGCCGCGCTTCACCGTGTCGGCGCGCAAGGCACCGACGAAATGTCCCGCTGGGAGCCCGCCATCGATCAGCGTCCAGGTCTTGCCGAAATCATGCGTACGCCAGGCCATCGGACGGAAGTCGTCGGCGCGGTGGTTGTCGACGGCGATGTAGGCGGTACCTGCCTCCAGCGGCGATACATCGACCGTGCTTATCTTCGACCAGGCCGACACCCCTGGAGGCGTGACTGTTTGCCAGGTTGCGCCAGCATCGCGGGTCAGCAGCACCCGCCCGTCTTCGCTGCCGAGCCAAATCTCCTGGTTGCTGCGCGGCGACAAGCCGATGCTGAAAATTACGCCATAGCCACAGGCCAGCGCGCCTTCCGGCGCCTGGTCGGCGTCGCAATCTTTCCTGGACGGATCACGCGGCGAGACTTCGGGACTGATCACTGCCCAGTTCGCGCCATGGTCGTTGGAGCGGAACAGCACTTGTGCGCCCTGGTAGATCGGGTACGGCGGCAGCGAGGAGATCGCAATCGGCGTGATCCAGGTGTAGTGATAGCGCACCGATGTGGGGCGTGATCCGTAAGTAGATACCGGCCACGGCGAGACGTTTTGCACCTCGCCATTGCGCGCATTCCAGCGCGACAGTCGTCCACCGAGCCCGGAGCCATAGACGATATCCGGATCGACCGGATCGGGGATATCGTAGTCGCGCTCATCCGCGCCGACCGGATGCCAGTCCCGTGAGGTGATCGCGCCATAGTCGGTACGGCTGGCGATTGCGACGGTGCCGTTGTCCTGCTGGCCCGCGTAGATCCAATACGGAAATCGATTGTCCGTTGCCAGGTGATACAGCTGCCCTGTGGGCTGGTTGTACCAACTGCTCCACGTCGCGCCATTATCGACGCTGACAACCGTGCCCTGGTCGGACCCGGTGATCATGCGCTCGGGATGCAGCGGGTTGATCCAGAGGTCGTGGTAATCGTCGCCGCCGGGCGAGCCCTTGGTGATTTCACAATGCGTTCCGCCAGCGGTGCACTTGTGTATCGAGCGGCCCATCGCGAACACCGTGTCGGCGTCGCCGGGCATCACGACGATGCGCGAGAAATAGCCGTTGACCAGTTCGGCATCATCGTTGACGTGCAACCAATGCGCGCCGCCATCATCGGAACGGTACAGGCCGCCCGCGCTTTCGGCATCGACGATCGCGTAAACGCGCGTGCCGTGCGCCGTGTGCGTCGCAGCTACTCCGATGCGGCCAAGCTTGCCCTCTGGCCAGCCACCGCCTGACAAGCGCGCCCAGTGCAGGCCGCCGTCGATGGATTTGTAGATGCCGCTGCGATCGTCGTAATCGGGCGTGAAATAACTCATCCATGGGCGATAGCGCATTTGCCAGACGGATGCGAAGACGACATTGCTGTCCTGGGGATCGACGGCAATGTCGACCGCGCCGGTGTCAGCATCGACGAACAATGTTTTCTGCCAGCTTTTGCCGCCATCAACCGACGCAAAGACGCCGCGTTCGGTGTTGCTGCCGAACGCGTGTCCCAGCGCTGCAACCAGCACCCGATCGGCATTGCGCGGGTCAACCCAAATCGCGCCGATGTGGCGAGTGTCTGCGAGACCTGATGCGGCCCATGATTTGCCGCCGTCCATGCTTTTGAAAACGCCTTCGCCGGCGGCAATGTCGTAGCGGCTGCTGACCTGGCCGGTGCCTGCGTAAAGCACCTTCGGGTTCGACGCGGCAATGGCCAGCGCGCCGATCGATGCGGGTCCGTGATCGAAGATGGGCTGCCAGGTGCGCCCGGAGTTGTCTGTCTTCCAGATGCCGCCGCCGGCCGCGCCGAAGTAATACGTGTCGGGTTGGTCGGCGATGCCAACGACCGTGGTGCCCCAGCCGGCGCGATGCGGACCAACCAGTCGCCACTGCATTCCGGCGAGGGCATTTTCAGGCATGAGCGCAGCTTCGGTGCCGCGTTGGTTGGCGGCGCCGACGGCTTGCGTCGACAACAGTGGCAGGAGCAAGGCGAGTACGGCGCGCAGGTGCATGGCAGTGATTCCGGTCAAGACCGGAACAGTGTACGCCAGCGTTGGTGGCGCCGATGGCCCCAGACCGTGCGGCCTACGCCCCAGCAATCAGGAAGCGATCGCCGCCTGCAGGGCGCTGCGCTTGCGCACGATGAGCATCGCGATTTCAAGCGACTGCTCATAGTTCAAGCGCGGATCCACCGTCGAGCGGTAGGCGCGTTCCAGGTCGAGCTCAGTGAGCTCCCGTGCGCCGCCCAGGCACTCGGTGACATTTTCACCGGTGAGCTCGAGGTGCACGCCGCCCAGTCGCGAACCCAGTGCCGAATGGATGTCGAAACTGCGGTCGAGCTCGCGCTGGATATTGTCGAAGCGTCGGGTCTTGAAACCGTTCGACGTGCTTTCGGTATTGCCGTGCATCGGGTCGCATATCCAGAGCACGCGCCTGCCCTCGCGCTGCATCGACTGCACCAACGCCGGCAGCCGGGCTTCGACATGTTCAGCGCCCATGCGCTGGATGAGGCTCAGGCGCCCGGGTTCGTTTTCGGGATTGAGCACGTCGGCCAGGCGCAGCAATTGCTCTGCCGACACCGACGGGCCGATCTTCACCGCGACGGGATTGCGCACCCCGCGAAAATATTCAACATGCGCGCCATCGATCGCCGCGGTACGCATGCCGATCCATGGGAAATGCGTGCTCAGGTTGAACCAGCCCCATTGCCTCGGCACCTGCCTGGTTATCGCTTCCTCATACGGCAACAACAAGGCTTCGTGCGAGGTGTAGAAGTCGGCGCGGTTCAGGTTGTGCAGTGACTCCCCGGAAATGGTTTCCATGAAGCGCACGGCATCGCCCACTGCCGCCACCATGCGGTGATATTCCTCGGACAGCGGCGAATGGCTGACCCAGTCCAGGTCCCAGTACTCGGGATGGTGCAGGTCGGCGAAGCCACCATCAATGAGCGCTCGTACGAAGTTCATGGTCATCGCGGAACGCGCGTGGCCCTTGACCATGCGCCGCGGATCAGCCGTACGCGCGGCGACGGAAAATTCCGGCTGGTTGACGAAGTCGCCGCGATAGCTCGGCAGGGTAACGCCGTCGCGGGTTTCATTGTCGGTCGAGCGAGGCTTGGCGTATTGGCCGGCAAAGCGTCCGATGCGCACCACTGGCAGCCGGAGCCCGTGCACCAGCACCAGGCTCATCTGCAACAGCACCTTGAGGCGATTTGAAATCAGACCCGACTCGCAATCGGTGAAGCTTTCGGCGCAGTCGCCGCCCTGCAGCACGAAGCGTTTTCCTTCCTGCGCTTCGGCAAGTTGTTTTTTGAGTGCGAGGATTTCCCATGAGGTAACCAAAGGCGGAAGCACGCCCAACTCGCGCTGGACCTCGGCTAGCACCGCGGCGTCCGGATACGCCGGCTGCTGGCTTGCAGGGCGGCTGCGCCAGCTGGCGGGAGCCCAGTCATTCGGGACTGCAACCGGCTGCATCGGACGATCTGGTGAAGTCATGTCGAGGTATTCCCACGTTTTCATTTTCATGTACTGGTTCGTCTATTGTCCCTACTCGCCACGACGGACGCTCAGCGCCGCCGAAAGCCCGCCGCGAGCGCGCCGAAAGCAAGCAACAGGAAAAACAGCAAGGTCCACTCTGGCATCGAAAAACCGAGCAGCGTCCAGTCGACCTTCGCGCATTCACCACTTCCTTGCAGTACTTTCTTGAACACATCGAGGTAACTGGGCATTGACTCGAGCATGTAGGACAGACCCGGGCCACAGGAAGGCACCTGATCGGGCGGCAGGTGTTGCAGCCAGACGTGCCGTGCTGCAATGCCGGCGCCGGCGCCAGCAGCAAGGAAGGCGAGCACGCCATAAGCACGGCGTCCGCCTTGGGAGCCCGGAGCGTGCAGGCCGCCAATCAGTCCCACCAGCCCGGCGACAGCCATCGCGACCCGCTGGAAAATACACAGCGGGCACGGTTCGAACATCTGGCCATATTGCGCGAACACCGCGTAGGCCAGCAGCGCTGAGCACACCACGAAACCGAACAGGAACTGGGCACGAAACGGCCAGGCTAGAGGATTGGCAGTCATGGTCTGAAAAGTCCGGAAGGCGAGTTCATCAAGCTAGTGACCTTAGCGCAGCGATATTGGTTTCGATAGCGGACGACGCGTGGCGCAAACAAAAACCCCGGCACGTGGCCGGGGCATTGGACGCAGGCTTACGCAGGATTTACTCGGCGGTTGCCAAAGTCATTTGTGGACGATCAACCAGTTCGACGTAGGCCATCGGCGCATTGTCGCCCGGGCGGAAGCCGGCCTTCAAAATGCGCAGGTAGCCCCCGGGACGCGCCTTGTAGCGCGGACCCAGTTCGACGAACAGCTTGCCGACGGCCTGCTGGTCACGCAGGCGCGACATGGCGAGGCGGCGATTGGCGACACCGTCGATCTTGCCGATGGTGATCAGCGGCTCGGCGACGCGGCGCAGTTCCTTGGCTTTCGGCAAGGTCGTGCGGATCAGTTCGTGCTTGAACAGGGAGGCCGCCATGTTGACGAACATCGCCTCGCGGTGGGCACTGGTGCGGCTGAACTTACGGCCGGATTTTCTGTGGCGCATTTTCGTGCTTCCTAATTAGCTTCTTGGATGCAGACGGGCTTCTCAGCCCATCATGCCCTGCTGCAGGCCGGCCGGCGGCCAGTTTTCCAGCTTCATGCCGAGTGACAGGCCACGCTGGGCCAGCACTTCCTTGATTTCCGTGAGCGACTTCTTGCCCAGGTTCGGGGTCTTCAAAAGCTCGACCTCGGTACGCTGGATCAGGTCACCGATGTAGTAGATGTTCTCGGCCTTCAGGCAGTTGGCCGAACGCACCGTCAGCTCCAGGTCGTCGATCGGGCGCAACAGCACCGGGTCAACGCCGGCGACATTCTGCTTCGGTGCACCGCGCTCGCGCTGGGTGAAGTCACCGAACACCGACAGCTGGTCGGTCAGGATGTCGGCCGCGGTGCGGATGGCATCCTCGGCGTCGATCGTGCCGTTGGTCTCGATGTCGAGCACCAGCTTGTCGAGGTCGGTGCGCTGTTCAACGCGCGCCGCTTCGACGGCATAGGCAACGCGGCGCACGGGCGAGAAGCTCGCGTCGAGCATCAGGCGGCCGATGGTGCGGGTTTCTTCATCCGGACGACGACGGGCGGTGGCCGGCTGGTAGCCGAAGCCGCGCTCGATCTTCAGGCGCATGTTCAGCGCCGTGTCCTTGGTCAGCGTGCAGATCACGTGCTCGGGATTCAGTATCTCGACGTTGTGGTCGACCTTGATATCCGCGGCGGTGACGACACCCGGGCCCTTGGTCTGCAGGGTCAGCGTGGTGTGCTCGGCGGTGTGCATGCGGATGGCGACATCCTTGAGGTTCAACAGAACTTCAAGCACGTCTTCCTGCAGGCCTTCGACCGTCGTGTATTCGTGCAGCACGCCGTCGATCTCGACTTCCGTGATGGCATAGCCGGGGATCGAGGACAGCAGGACGCGACGCAGCGCGTTGCCGAGCGTATGGCCGTAGCCACGCTCCAGCGGTTCAATGACGACCTTGGCGCGATTGGCGCCAAGGCGTTCGATGTTCGGGCCGCGTGGACGCAGCACCTGATGTGCGGAAACCGTCATGGACAGTGACACTCCTGAAGAATTACTTACTTCGAGTACAACTCGACAATCAGCGCTTCGTTGATATCTGAAGGCAGGTCAGCGCGGTCGGGGACCGACTTGAACACGCCGGAGAACTTTGTCGCATCCACTTCGCACCAGCCGGGGATCAGATCCATCTGCTGGGAAAGCGTCAGCGCCTCGGTGACATTGAGGTGCTTGCGCGCGCGCTCGGACAACTGGATGGCGTCGCCGGCCTTGACCTGGAACGAAGCCAGGTTGACCGTCTTGCCATTGACCTGGACACCCTTGTGGGACACCAGCTGGCGAGCCTGCGGACGGGTGACTGCAAAACCCATGCGGTAGACGACGTTGTCGAGGCGCTGTTCGAGCATCTGCAGCAGCGACTCACCGGTGTTGCCCTTGCGACGGGCAGCTTTGGTGTAATAGCCGCGGAACTGGCGCTCGAGCAAACCGTAGATACGCTTGACCTTCTGCTTCTCGCGCAGCTGGGTGGCGTAATCGGACAGCTTGCCCTTGCGTGCCACCGGGCCGTGCTGGCCGGGTTTCTGCTCGAGCTTGCACTTGGAATCGATCGCGCGGGCCGGACTCTTGAGGCTGAGGTCGGCGCCTTCGCGGCGGGCGAGT
>JAYSXN010000171.1:0-5509 GCA_043717405.1 Gammaproteobacteria bacterium | reverse complement strand
GGGATACACCAGCTTGGCGCCCGCCAACCCGGTGTCTGGAAAATCCACGAAGGTTTTCAGCAGGGCGTCCAGCCATCCCGGCTGCACCAGAGTGTCATTGTTCAGGAACACGATGAATTCCGCGCCCGACAGCGCGGCACCGGCATTGCAGGAATCAATGAAACCGAGATTCGATGGATTGCGCAGGTAGCGCAACCCGGGTATCGCCGGCAGCACTGCGCTGCTGTCGTCAGTGGAGGCGTCGTCCACCACGATAACTTCGAAAGCCGTACCGTCGCCGCTGGCAGCGAGGGCATGCAGGCAGCGCAGGGTCAGCGCAAGTTGGCCGTGCACGGGTATGACTATGCTCGCCTGTGCGCATTCAACCGGGAACTGCAGGCCGTGAGCCGATGTCGACGAGGGATAAAGCTGCAATTGTCCCGGCTGTCGGCGTGGCGGAAAAACCCGTTCGCGGATCTTGCGCAACGTGGCGGTGGCGCCGCGCGAGTTCAGGCTGGCCAGTGCGCGCCGTGCCAGCACAAGGGCGGACCTGATTCGGAATTGCAACAACATCAATGCCTGCGCAAGCGACTCCCGCAGGCGAATGTGCCAATGCCCGCGCCCGGGCACCGCAGTGGGCTGACCCGGAATCGAGGGTTTGGCGTCATCGGTTTGCATGCATCCCTCCATGGGCCACGCCTGCGCGGTGATAAACTTGCGCCAACCATGAATTATCCCAGTCCTTGAGCAAGAACGCTGCTAAACGCGAGGAATCATTTCCGCCCGGCAATCCGCTGGGCGTGCTGATCCTGCGCTGCGTGCTACTGGCCATCGGGCTCGTGCTTGGCGTCGGCGTGCCGTACATCTGGTACCTGGACAAGCAGGTCCGCAGTGAATTTGCGCAGTTGCAATGGCAGGTGCCTACCCGCGTCTACGCACGGCCGCTGCTACTCAAGCCGGGCGTGCGGCTGAGCGCGGAAGCCATGGAACTCGAATTGACCTCGGCTGGCTACCGCAGCGACGGCAGCGGAGCATTGCCGGGCACGTATGTACGCCAGGGCGACCGCTTCGTGCTGGGCACGCGCACCTTCACCGACATGGATGGCCCGGTTCCGGCACGCAAGTTGCAGGTCCAACTTGCCGGCGGGCACGTGGCCCAGGTGCGTGACCTGGCCGGCAACAAGCGTGTCGATTCCGCGCGGGTGGATCCGGCGCGCATTGCCACCTTGTACGGCATCAGCGAGGAGGAGCGTCGGCTGGTGCGCATGCACGAGGTGCCGCCGCTCCTGATCGCCGGCCTGCAAGCGGTGGAAGACCGTAATTTCAAGAACCACCACGGCATCGATCCCTGGGGCGTGATGCGCGCGATCTGGGTCAACCTTCGCCAGGGCGAGATCGAGCAGGGCGCCAGTACGCTTACCCAGCAGATGGTGCGCAGCCTGTTTTTGAGCAATACAAAAACGGTGACGCGCAAGATAAAGGAGGCCTTGTACGCACTGATCATCGAGGCGCGTTTCGACAAGGAGCGCATCCTTGAGTCGTATCTAAACGAGGTCTACCTCGGGCAACAGGGGCGGCAGTCGATACACGGCGTGGCTGCGGGCGCCGATTTCTGGTTCGGTCGCGACCTGTCCACGTTGCGCACCGAAGACGTGGCGCTGCTGGTTGGCATCATCCAGGGTCCCGGCCTGTGGAATCCGCGGCGGTTTCCCGAACGAGCGCTGCACCGGCGTGCGGTGGTGCTGGATGTCTTCGTCGCGACCGGCTTGATCAGCCCGCAGGAAGCCGAGCGCGCGAAGGCAACACCACTGGGCGTGAGCAGCAAGCCGGGAGTCACGCGCAACCGGGCACCGGCTTTCCTCGACCTCGTGCGCCGGCAGCTGGCGCGTGATTATCCGGCGGATGCGCTGCGCGGCGCGGGACTATCGGTGATGAGCACGCTGGCACCTTCGGCGCAGGCGCTGGCCGAGCACGCCGTCAGCACTACGCTTGCGCGCGTTGAGCGCAAGCAAGGCCCACCCTTGCAAGCGGGCATGATCGTCACCGACACGCACACCGGTGAGGTTCTCGCGGTCGTCGGCAATCGCCGCTCGGACGAGCCGGGCTTCAACCGCGCGCTCGAAGCGCAGCGGCCGGTGGGTTCGCTACTCAAGCCGTTTGTGTACTTGCTCGCGCTGGCGCAGCCAGATCGTTATTCCCTGGCCAGTTGGGTTGATGACGGCCCGGTGGAAGTCACGCAGCCAAACGGCAAGACATGGCGGCCAAAGAATTCCGATGGCAAGTCGCATGGAACGGTCACGCTGACGGCGGCATTGGCGCGTTCCTTGAACCAGGCGACCGTGCGCGTGGGCATGCAGGTCGGGCCGGACCGACTGTCGGAGTTGCTGAAAGTACTTGGCGGACTCCGCGCCGAACCGAATCCGTCGCTGATTCTTGGCGCGGTCGACCTGTCCGTGTTTTCAATGACCCAGGCCTATCAATTCCTCGCTTCCGGTGGCCGCATCCAGCCCTTGCGCGCGGTACGCGGGGTGCTCGATACGCAAGGGCAGGCGATCAGCCGATATGATTCCGCGGCAGCGCCCGCACAGGACGGCGATGCGGTTGCCGCGCGCCTGGTTACCCTGGCATTGCAAAGTGCAGTAACGAGCGGCACGGCGCGGCCCCTGCTCAGCGACGGCCTCGGTCCCCTGCAGGTCGCCGGCAAGACCGGCACCAGCAACGACAGTCGCGACAGCTGGTTTGCCGGCTTCACCGGCGATCACCTGGCCGTGGTGTGGGTGGGCGATGACAAGAACCAGCCGACCGGACTGTACGGCGCGACAGGCGCGATGCGCGTGTGGTCGGCATTGTTCGCCAAGTTGCCGACCGAGCCGCTTCGCGTGCCGGGAAAAGGAATCGAATGGGCCTGGCTGGATGGTGCGTCCTACGCCACCACCGAAGCTGGCTGCCCGGGCGCGCGACGCGTCGCTTTCGTGGCCGGCTACGTGCCCGGCGAGCACAAGAGTTGCCAGCAGAGCAGCTGGCTGGACTGGTTCCACCTCAATGGCGATGGCGAGCAACCGCCCGTCCCGACCGATGCGCCCGTGCCGGAGAACCAGCAATGAGCCGAAGCTTCAACGCGGTAGCGCGTACTCCAGTTTTCCTCACCCTCGCACTGGTAGTCATCGGTAGCCTGGGAGCCTGCAGCGGCGGCACCAGTTCCGGTCTCACCGAGTCTGGCCAGGTCACGCGTCCCGGGCAGGGCGGAACGTTGTTGCAGCAGGTGCGCGCGGCCGGACAGATCGGCAACGAACTCGACGTGCAGCCCCTGCGTGACCCGCAAGTGGAAGACCTGCGTGCGACGGCCAGCGCGGCCGAGCGGCGTGGCGACTATGCAGCCGCGCAGCGCGCCCTCACCGCGGCATTGGTGGTGACGCCTGACGACCCGGACCTGCTGCAGTGGCAAGCCGAACTTTCGCTTGCCGGCCGCGACTGGAGCCGCGCCGAACAACTGGCCACCCGCTCCTACGACAAGGGCCCGAAACTCGGCGGGCTGTGTCGGCGCAACTGGATGACAATCCTGTTGGCCGCGCGCGGCCGCGGCAACGGCAACCTGGCAGCGCAGGCGCAACAGCGCGTCAGCGCTTGCACGGTGGCGCCGCCCGTACGGATGTAGCGTGTCCGACCTGCAGCAACGAACCGCATCGGCGCTGGCCTTCGATGGTCCGCTGGCGACCGGATTGCCCGGCTACGTGGTGCGCGGTGCGCAACAGCACCTGGCTGCCGCCGTCGCGCAGGCTATGGAGGACCGTGCGACGCTGATTGCCGAAGCCGGCACCGGCACGGGCAAGACTTATGCCTACCTCGTACCGGCGTTGTTGTCCGGGCAGCGCGTGATCATATCGACGGGCACGCGCGCGTTGCAGGACCAGCTGTACCACCGTGACCTGCCGCGCGTACGCGCCGCCTTGGGCGCGGGCGTGAAGATGGCGCTGCTCAAGGGTCGCTCCAACTACCTGTGCCTGTACCGCATGGAGCAAGCCCGGGGCGAGCGCTTTGCCACGCGCGAGGCGGCGGCGCAATTCCAGCGGGTAATCGCGTGGCGTGGACGCACGCAACGCGGCGATCTGGCCGAACTTCCAGAGCTGCCCGAAGACAGTCCAGTCGCCGCGCATGTCACATCGACTGCTGAAAATTGCCTGGGCAGCGAATGTCCGTTCTGGGCCGATTGTTTCGTGGTCAAGGCGCGTGGTGAAGCGCAGGCGGCCGATATCGTCGTCGTCAACCATCACCTGCTGCTCGCGGACCTGGCCATCAAGCGCGAGGGCTTCGGTGAAATCCTCCCCGGCGCCGCTGCCTTCGTACTGGATGAAGCGCATCAACTGCCCGAGCTTGCCGCGCAGTTTTTCGGCGACCGCTTTGGCGCGCGGCAATTGCTTGAACTTGCCCGCGACGCGCTCGCCGAATCGGCATCGGTGCCCGGCGCGCTGGCTACCGTGCAACAACCGATGCGTTTGCTTGAGCAGGCCGTTCGCGAATTGCGCCTGGCGATGAACGATTTTCCGCAGCGCGGCAGTGCCGGGCGCATCGCGCAAAACGCTGGCGCGGCCAGCGCATTGGCGGGCCTGGAATCCGCGCTTGATGCGCTATGCCAGGGCTTGGCGCCACTCTCGGAAACCTCGCCGGGCTTCGCGGCGTGCGGTGATCGCGCCAACAGCGAACTGACCCGCTTGCGCCGCTGGTGCGATGCGCAATCGATGGACGATGACGTGCGCTGGTATGAATTGACCCAGCGCGGCTTCAGCCTGCAGCGTACTCCGCTGGATGTGTCGGCGCCCTTGCGCGAGTATCGCGAACAATCGCGCGCGGCATGGATATTCACCTCGGCAACGCTTGCCGTCGATGCACAGTTCGGTCACATCGGCGCGCGACTCGGCCTGCAGCAGCCGCGCGAGTTGCTGCAGCCCAGCCCCTTCGACTGGCATCGGCAAGCGCTGTGTTACCTGCCGCGCGGACTGCCGGACCCGAGCGCGAGACACTTCGGATCCGCGCTCATCGATGCGGTGCGGCCGGTGCTGGAGGCGTCCAGCGGGCGCGCCTTCCTGCTGTTCACCTCGCACCGCGCCTTGCGTGAAGCCGCCGAGCAACTCAAGGGCGGACCCTGGCCTTTATTCGTGCAAGGCACGGCGCCACGCAACAGCCTGCTGGAACAATTCCGCGCTTCGGGCAATGGCGTGCTGCTTGGCGCGGCGAGCTTCTGGGAAGGCGTCGATGTAGCCGGCGATGCCCTCTCGGTAGTGGTGATCGACCGCCTGCCTTTTGCGGCGCCCGATGACCCCGTTCTCGAGGCGCGCCTGGACGCGGTGCGCCGTGCCGGCGGCAATCCGTTTCGCGACGAACAACTGCCGCAGGCGGTCATCGCGCTCAAGCAAGGTGCCGGCCGCCTGATCCGCACGTTCGAGGACCGCGGCGTGCTGGTGCTCTGCGATCCACGCCTTGTCGGCAAGAGCTATGGACGATTGTTCCTCGACAGCCTGCCACCGTTGCCGCG
>JAYSXN010000018.1:0-2540 GCA_043717405.1 Gammaproteobacteria bacterium | reverse complement strand
TGTCCCACGAACTGCGCACCCCGCTCACCGTCATCCATGGTTACCTGGACATGATGGAGCCCGACGAAAACCCCGAATGGGCGCCGATGGTTGCCGAGATGCGCCGGCAGTCCCTGCGCATGACGGTTTTGCTGGAGGACTTGCTGACCCTGTCGCGCCTGGAAGCCAGCGATCACCTGACTGATGATGTCGTGCCGATGGCGCTAATGCTGGTGACGCTTGGCCGCGAGGCCGAAGCGCTGAGCCAGGGCCGGCATCGCATAGACGTGGAGGATCCGGCGCAATGCGACCTGATCGGGGCTGCGCGCGAGCTGCACAGCGCTTTTTCAAACCTCGTCAGCAACGCCGTTCGTTACACGCCGGTCGGAGGCGCCGTCGGGATACGTTTCCAGCGTAACGGCGATGGCGGCGCGGCGCTCGTGGTCACAGACACCGGTTATGGCATTCCCCGACAACACGTGCCGCGGATCACCGAACGTTTTTACCGAGTTTCAACCAGCCGCTCCAGGGAAACCGGCGGCACCGGCCTTGGCCTGTCCATCGTCAAGCACGTGCTGGGTTTGCACCAGGCGCACCTGGCGATTGAAAGCGAGGTCGGCAGTGGTAGCCGCTTTGCATGCGTGTTCGGCCCGCAGCGCGTTGCCCCACGAGGTGCTGCCCTGTAAGGGTGCAACCAGGGGCCTGCATCGCCTTGAAGAATGTTCAGCCGCGCAACAGCTGGCGCCGCCCAGCATCGGTGCTCCACAACGATAAGGATGTCGCCCATGACTTCTATTACTGAAGGCCTGCTTGGCCAGCTGCAAGGTAATCCGATCAGCCAGATTGGCCAGCGTCTGGGCATCTCGCCCGGCATGGCTGCCACCGCCGTGTCGGCCGCGTTGCCGCTGATCATTGGCGCGCTCGGGCGCAACAGTCGCCAACCGCAGGGTGCGCAGTCATTATTCAATGCGCTGCAGCGCGACCATGCCAACCAGGACGTCAACAGCGCGCTTGGATCCTCACTGTCGGGCACTGGCCAGGGTGGTGAAATCCTCGGGCACATCTTCGGACCGCGGGCGCCGCAGGTGCTGCCGCAACACCCGCGGCAACGGAACCGTCGCCGGAAGTACTCGGCCAGGTGCTCGGCCATGAGGAACAACAGATCAGCCGCCAAGGCGGCGTAGGTGGCGGCCTGTTGGGCGCGGTGCTCGACCGCAACCATGATGGCAAGGTCGACTTTTCCGACCTGATGGGTGGACGCGCCTGAGCGAGGGATCGCCGCGGTGCTTGGGTTGTTCTTAAGCGTACTGGCGACGGCGTAGCCGTCAAGGTCGGGCATGGTCACGTCGAGCAGAATCAGGTCGGGCGCATGATTGGCGATAGACGCCAGGCCTGCCTGCCGCTGGCGACGACCTCGGTAAAATAACCATCAGGCTGCAGCAGTTGTTCGAGCATCTCGCGATTGGCCAGTTCGTCATCGACGATGAGGATGGTGGCGTTGGTGGCGTTGATCGTGTCCATGGTTCCTCATGTGCGAATGTCGCGCAGACGCGGCAGCGCACCTATCATCCGCGAGCGGCGGCAGCACAAGCATTGGCCGATCATTGGTCGCGCAGTGTACAGGCGCGGTGCAGCGCAGATTAAGCCTTGTCTGTCGCCAGCGGCGCCGCAGTGTTGGCGTGCGATCATGATGGCCAGCCTGGCGCCAGGACTTGCGTGTTGTGTTCCATGACGCGTTCCGGGAAATTGCTGAACACCCCATCGACGCCCCAGTCGCGCAAACGCGCGATGTCAGCCGGTGCATCAACGGTATACACCAGGCTGCGCAGTCCCTTGGAACGGGTGCGAGCGATCCAGTCCTGCGTGACGGCGCGTTCGGCGAGGTTCATGGAATACGCGCGCAAGTGGGCGGCCAGGTCGAACATGTCGTCGCTCAGGCAGGCGTGCAGCATGCCGATGCGAACACTCGTGTCCGCATCACGCAAGACCTGCAACTGCGCGACATCGAACGATGACACCAGCAGCTTCTCGTCGGACCAACCTCGGGACCGCAGCGCCCTGAGGCACGCTGCCACCGGCTGCGCAGTTGCCGCGCCTTTCAGCTCGATATTGACGCCAGCGCGATGGTCGATGAGGTCCATGACTTCGTCGAGCGTCGGGATGTGCTCACCAGCGCCTGCGTCTAGCGAGCGCAGCACCGCCAGCGGCGTTTCATGCAGGAGACCGCGGCCATTGGTGGTGCGCTCGAGCCGCTCGTCGTGGAAGACCAGCAATTCACCCTCGACCAGACGCACGTCGAGTTCCACGCACGGCGCCCCGAGTGCCAGGGCCGCGGCGAATGAGGCCAGGGTATTTTCTGGCGCATGACCCATCGCGCCTCGGTGTCCGATGCCCAGCAGGTCATGCGTTTTCTGGCTCATCTGGGCAGCTGGCGCCCGAGCGCTTACAAATTGCTTCCAGGTTCCCAGCTCGCCTTGGGCCGACGATCCTTGCCGGTGCGACGGTCCGCCTGGAAGCGAAATTCCTGGCGACGATCAGCGGTGACGCGGCGCTCGATTTTT
>JAYSXN010000170.1:0-1819 GCA_043717405.1 Gammaproteobacteria bacterium | reverse complement strand
AGTTGCTCAACGTGCTGGTGCGGGTGAACGGCTTGAGCGTGGCCTCGCGCACCTCGTCCTTCGCCTTTCGCGACAAGACGCTCGGCAGCCAGGCCATTGGTCGCCAACTCAACGTCAGCCATATCCTCGAGGGCAGCGTGCGCAAGGCCGGCAACAAGGTGCGCATCACCGCGCAGCTGATTGACGCGGTCAACGACCGCCACATCTGGTCGAAGACCTACGATCGCGAACTGATCGACATCTTCGCCATCCAGGACGAGATCGCCAACGCCATCGTCGACGCGCTGCGCGACACCATGGCCGCCGATGCGGCGAAGACGGCGGTCGTCAAGGTGCACGCCGACACGCAGAACATGCAGGCCTACGAGCTGTATCTAAAAGCGCGCGAAAAATTCATCAACCGCACTGACCTGGCGGAAGCGGTGAAGCTGTTCGACCGCGTGGTCGAACTCGATCCCGGCTTCGCCCGCGGCTGGGAAGGGCTGGCGGCGATCAGCGCGGTCGCCCCCGGCTGGAACCTGGTCGACCGCGACTACGCCGCGCTGGCCAGCCAGGCCGCCGAGCGTGCGCTGCAACTCGATCCTAGCCTGTCGACGCCCTGGGCGGTCAAGGCGCTGGTGGAGCAAAACAGCTGGCCCATCGATTACCAGGACATGCTGATCAAATACGATAAGGCCATCGCCGCCGACCCGAAGAACGCCACAGCCTACCTGTGGCGCGGCATTGCCTGGATGGACCTGGGATTTTTTGAACGCGGCCTGGCCGACGTCGGGCATTGCCTCGCGCTCGAGCCGAAATACGGCAATTGCACGCGGCACAAGGCGCTGCTGCTGTTGTTCCAGGGCAAGGACGAGCAGGCCATAGCGTCGTTCAACCAGGGCCTTGCCGATAACGGTTTGGGCGCTCGCACCGACAGCTTCGTCGCGCCGCTGCTCGCGCATGGTAACCGCACGGCAGCGCTGTTGCTGCTACGCGCGCAGGACTTGGGATCAGCTGATATCCAGCAAGTCTTGCGCAACCTGGAAAACGCCCACGCGGCAGTGCCCGATGCCCACGTGTTGCCACCGCGAACTGCGGCGGATGCCGGAAGCGAGTCCTCCAGCGATACGAACAACCGCGTCAGGCTGTCGTTCTGGCTGGGCAACTACGGGCCCATGGTCGAAGCCCACAGCGGCGGCGGCGTCTTCGTGCCCAGCTGGGAACGTTACCCGGCGTCGTTCCGCAACTCGCCGGCGATGAAGCAGCGGCTCGAGAAGATGGGAGTAGTGCTGTACTGGCGGCGGCATGGTTTTCCGCCGCAGTGCCACCAGGACGGGGCGGTCGGTTTCAGCTGCGATTGAGGTGGCGCCAGAGCTTCACGACGTGCGCGCTGGCAAAATTTCCAGCACACGTTCCGGCGATCATGGCTGTTCCGATGGGCTTGGCGTCCAGCCAGCACACGCGCACGGGTGAACCGCCAGTCGCCTCGATGCTGCTGTTTTACCTGCTCTATTTCGTAACATTGCGGCGTATTACACCTTGCAGGAGAGCTCTCGCCACCAGGCAACGGTGGGCAAGCGGGCGCTTGGCATCAAGGTGGTTGGATCGGCTTCCTCATGGCTGCGTTTACCGATCGCAAGCGTGCGTTGCATGACATGGTCTCCAACACGCAGGTCGTGGACCGCTATGCGTATACATCCACTCTTGAGCTGCAGAAGGATTCCGTGTCCGGCTGCCTGGTTGCCGCCGTTGTCGGCTTGCTCTTGGTGATCCCATTAATCGCCATCCTGGCGGCTATCGCCATCAGCCAATATCAGGATTACGTGATCGGCTCGCAGGT
>JAYSXN010000169.1:0-1826 GCA_043717405.1 Gammaproteobacteria bacterium | reverse complement strand
ACGGCCAGTTTCCGTACCTGATCAGTGCGCCGCTCGCCGACGACCTGCGCACCGCGCTCGACCGCCTGGCCTGAGCTTCATTCCGATGCGAACAGCTGTTCGGCTTGCTCCGCGCAGATGAAGTCATTCTCGCTCAGGCCGCCGACGTCGTGGGTTGAGTAGCGCACGTCCACGCGGTTGTAATGCACGCCGAGGTCCGGATGGTGATCCTCGCGATGGGCGATGTAGGCCAGCGCGTTCACGAACGCCATCGTCTTGTAATAGTCACCAAAGGAAAAACTGCGCGTGATCGCCTGCCCGGCGTCGGCCAGCTTCCACTCCGGCAGGGCTTGCAGGCTGCGCGCAACGGCCGTTTCGTCAAGTCTGTGTTCTGACCCGCGCAGCGGCTGGCAGTGACGGCTGGGCGATGGGTCTGGCGATGGCATTGGCTGGTCTCCGTGAAGGGTATGAGCGACCCGGGTAGAATACGCCGATGATTGAAATGTCCGAATCTGCACAGACCTACTTCCGCCACCTGCTCAAGACGCAGGGTGGCGACGCGGTGGGTATTCGCATTGCTGCAATCCACCCGGGCACGCCGCGTGCCGACGCCCGGCTGGAATTCTGCGAAAAATCCGACCTCCACGGCGACGAATGGTCGCAGGATTTCGGCGGCTTCGAGTTGTTCGTCGACGCGGCCAGCGTGCGCTTCCTGCAAGGCGCCGAAGTCGACTACATCACCCAGCAGACCGGCGGGCAGCTGACCATCCGCGCGCCGCGCATCAAGGGTGACAGTCCGGGAAAGGACGCCACCGTCGTCGAGCGCGTGCAATACCTGCTTGATTCGGAAATCAATCCGATGCTGGCCGCGCACAAGGGCCAGGTGTCACTGCAGGAAGTGGATGCCGATGGCGTGGTGAAGTTGCGCTTCGGCGGCGGTTGCCATGGCTGCGGAATGGTGGACGTGACGCTGAAACAGGGCATCGAGAAAACCCTGCGCGAGCGCATTCCTGAAATCACCGCGGTCCGCGACGCCACCGATCACAGCACGGGCGAGGCGCCTTACATGGCGCGCTGAACCCTGCGGCTGAACTTTCCGGCATCGTGGCTGACTAAGGCACGGCAGTTCCGCGGATGCGACAGGCAATGATGGAATTCGAAATGGACCCGGCGGCGATGCTGGCCGACCGGCCATGGCGGCCCTTGTCGCTGCATCCGCTGCCGCCGCCGTGGCGCCCGCAGCCTGCAAGCACGTTACTGCTGCTTGCCATCATCGCCATGCATTTTCTTGCCGCGCGCTGGTTGTGGCTGCAGATGGGGCGAACTGAAGCGGCCGAAATCATCACCGTGCTCGAGTTCCCGCCAGTGCGTCCGCGCATCGCACCCCCACCCTTGCCGCAACCCGTCGTGACACCGCCGCGGCCGCATGCCCCGCGAAAAGTCACTCCTCGCAAGCACGTCACGCATTCACGGACTCTGCAAGTGAATCCCATCGCAGCCGAGCCCTTGCCTGCGCCTTCAAAGACGGCAAGAAACCCGCCGCGCGCCGAACAGGATATCCAGCAGCCGCCACCCACGGCTTTACAGCTGTACGACGACAACGGTCGCCTGCGCGTGCCTGCCGATATGCTCGACCAGATCGATCGCCGTTATGGAGACAAACGCGTTTTCAGCTACCAGATTCCGCACATGGACGACGCAAAGAAATATTTCGATCGCAACCAGGTGCTCAGCTTCCAGAGCACGCGCTTCGAAGAGTTTTACAAGCCCGATCGCGACATGCTGACCGAGTTGCTGCAAAAGCTGGTGGAAAAATCCACGCGGCAGATCCGTATCCCGGTGCCGGG
>JAYSXN010000168.1:0-5574 GCA_043717405.1 Gammaproteobacteria bacterium | reverse complement strand
AAGACCGCCGACGGCCGCAAGATTCTGGCGCGCCGCCGCGCCAAGGGTCGCGTCCGCCTCGCCGTCTGAATTCGCGAGCGGCGCAAGCCGCAGCGTTGGTGTCCATTAAGTGATCGCAGACACCGGCATCGCCACGTTTCCGCCGAGCGTGCGTTTGCGCACGCCGAAGCAGTTCCAGGTAACGTTCTCGCAGGGCCGTCGCATCAGCGCGGCCCTGTTTCGTTTGCACGTGCGCCTGGACGACACTCTGGCCGTTGTTGGTAACGCGCAACCGCTAGCGCGGCGGGGGAGTTCTGTTTCCGAACGCGATGTGCGCCTGGACGACACCCTGGCCGTTGGTAACGCGCAACCGCCAGCGCGGCGGAGGAGTTCTGTTTCCGAACGCGATGTGCGCCCAGCCGAAACCTTCGTGGTCGACACCGTACAAGTGCCAGCGCGGCCTGAGGATTCTGTTTCCGAACGACTTGTGCGATCGGACGACACGCACTTGATCGACGCGGCTCTGACGCCAGCGCGCCTGGGTATTTCCGTCTCCAAGCGCGTCGCCGCGCATGCGGTCGAACGCAACCGCATCAAGCGGATTGCGCGCGACAGTTTCCGACGCCTGCGCATACAATTGCCACCCGGCGATTACGTGCTGCTCGCGCAACGCGATGCGGCCGGAGCCCCATCGACGGCGCTGCGCGCGGCGCTTTCCACGCTATGGCAACGCGCTCTCGCGTTGAAGCCGATCCCCGCAGCCCCCACAATCCTATCCCCGGCGCAGGATACGGCGGCGGGTTCCGGCTGATTCCAGCAGGCTGACTGCAACCGCACCGCTCTCCTCGTCGGCTGATAACAGCCGACTGACTTACGCCACCAGCAGCAATCCAACGCGAAGAATCGAATCCGATGAATCAAACCCGCACGTTTCTGGTCGTCGCATGGCTGATGCTGGCCTTCTTCATCGGGCAAGCCTGGCAGCAGGATCACGCCACGCCGACAGCGGGTAACGCAGCGGTCGGTTCGACTGCAGTTGCCGCACCGACCGCCGGCTTGAACGCCAATGTTCCGAGCCCAACCCCGGGCGTGCCAGCGGCCAACGCGCCAGTGCCCTTGTCGACAGCTGGGGCACCTGCTGCAGACGGTCTGGTCCCAGCCATTGCCGCTCCTCCGGTCGCCCTGAGCAACGACCTGCTGCGTCTGCGCATCGATCCGCGCGGCGCGAGCGTGGTAGGTGCCGAGTTGCTGGCTTACGGACAGACAAGCGCACGCAACAGCACGCCGGTGAAACTGCTCGACAACGCGATGGCGGATTACTTCGTCGCCGAATCCGGCCTGGTCAATGCGGATGCGCACGCACCCAATCACGTCCCCAATCATGAATCGGTGTATCAAGTCGAGGGTGGAACGATCGACAAGGCACTGGCGCAAGGCACTGACAGCGTCGCGCAATCCTTCCTCTGGACCGAACCGAGCGGCATGCAGGTGCGCAAGACCTACACGCTCAAGCGCGGCAGCTATGTGATCGGCGTGCACGAGGAGATCCGCAACAACGGTGCCATTGCGTGGACCGGCAATGACTACCGCCAGCTGCGTCGGGTTCCACCGATCATCAAGAAAACCGGCGGCCTGAGCAATCCGGAGTCCTTCAGCTTCGTCGGTGCCGCTTGGTACAGCCCCGAAGACAAATACGAAACCCGCGCCCTGACCAAGTACGACCAGCCGCTCGACAAGACCGTGACGGGCGGCTGGATGGCGATGGTGCAGCACTACTTCCTCGCCGCGTGGATTCCCGATCCGAAGGAGCCGGCAACGCTCTCGATCGCGACCGATGCGGGAAATGGCGGATCGATCTATCGCATCATCTCGAAGGGGCCCGTCCTGCAAATCCCGGCAGGCGGCAGTCGCAGCATCGACGCGCGTCTGTATGTCGGGCCCGAGTTGCAGGACGTGTTGCCATCGGTCGCGCCCGGACTCGGACTGACCGTCGACTACGGCTGGTTCACGATCTTCGCGGGGCCGCTGTACTGGTTGCTGTCCAAGTTGCACTCGCTGCTGGGCAACTGGGGCTGGTCGATCATCGCGCTGGTGCTGCTGATCAAGCTCGCGATGTTCAAACTGTCCGAAGCGCAGTACAAGAGCATGGCCAAACTTCGTGCCGTGCAGCCGCGGCTGGAGGCGCTCAAGGAGCGTTACGGCGACGACAAGCAGCAGTATCAGATGGCGATGATGGAGTTGTACAAGAAGGAGAAGATCAATCCGGCCGGTGGTTGCCTGCCGATGCTGGTGCAGATCCCGATCTTCTTCGCGCTCTATCGTGTGCTGCTTTACAGCGTGGAGCTGCGGCATGCGCCGTGGTTCGGCTGGATCCACAGCCTGACCGATCCGGATCCGTATTTCGTGCTGCCCGTGCTGAACGCGCTTGTGATGTTCGTGACCCAGCGGCTGACCCCGTCGCCGGGCATGGACCCGATGCAGAAGAAGATGATGCAGATGATGCCGGTGGTGATGGGCGTGATGTTCCTGTTCTTCCCGGCCGGCCTGGTGTTGTACTGGGTCACCAATGGCGGCCTCGGCCTGCTCCAGCAGTGGTGGCTGATGCGCAAGCACGGGACGCCGGGCGCGGTCGTCGTGCGCAAATAACGCCACGGGCGTTTCGGCACCCGGTTGATCGATACAACACATGCAAGCGACCGACACCATCGCCGCCATCGCCACTGCTCCGGGTGCAGGCGGGATTGGCGTGGTGCGCTTGTCGGGGCCGCGAGCGCTTGCGATCGGGGAATCGCTGAGCGCCATCAAGTTGCGTCCTCGGCACGCGCATTACGCGGTGTTCCGCGATGATCGCGATGAAATCATCGACGATGGCATCGTATTGAGCTTTCCGGCACCGCACTCCTACACCGGCGAGGATGTCGTCGAATTGCAGGCGCACGGTAGTCCGGTGCTGCTGCAACAACTGCTGCAACGTTGCCTCGACCTTGGAGCACGGGCAGCGCGGCCCGGCGAATTCACCGAGCGCGCCTGGCTGAACCACAAACTCGATCTCGTCCAGGCCGAAGCGGTCGCCGATCTGATTGCCGCCGGCAGCGCGGCTGCGGCGCGTGCCGCGAGACGCTCGCTCGATGGCGTGTTCTCGGCACGCGTGGATGTATTACTAGCCGCATTGACCGCGCTGCGCGTGCACATCGAAGCGGCGATCGATTTTCCCGAGGAAGAGATCGACTTCCTCGCCGATGTCGATCTGCAGCATCGGCTCGATGGCGTGCTGGCCGAACATGCCGCACTGCTCGCCGAGGCCGCGCGCGGCCAGCGCCTGCGCGACGGTCTGCACGTGGTCATCGTCGGCGCCCCGAATGTCGGCAAATCCAGCCTGCTCAATGCGCTGGCCGGCAATGATCGCGCGATCGTCACACCGGTACCCGGGACCACTCGCGACCTGTTGCGTGAAAGCGTGCGTCTGGATGGCATTGAACTGACCCTGGTGGATACCGCCGGCCTGCGCGCATCAGGCGATGCGATCGAAATGGAAGGCATGCGCCGCGCACGCGAGGAGCTCGCGAAGGCCGATCTGGTGCTTGCGGTCGTGGATGCGCGCGAACCGGCTGCGGCGCGAACCGGCCTGGCCGCTGAACTCGCCACCGCGCCGCATGTGCTGTGGTTGCACAACAAGGCGGACCTGCTGGAGCTGGCGGTGCTGCCAACCGCAACGCCAGACCAACTCTGGCTGTCGGCGCACAGCGGACTGCATCTGGATGCGCTGCGCCTGCGCCTGCGCGAGGTGGCCGGCGCGAGCGAAGCCGACGGCGCGTTCAGCGCGCGCGCGCGGCATGTGGACGCTTTGCGCAGGGTTGGGATGCATCTGGATTCCGCCAGGAACCGGTTGCGTATCGATCGAGCGGGCGAGTTGGCGGCGGAGGAGCTGCGGTTGGGGCAGGAGGTCCTGGGCGAAATCACCGGGGTAACCAGCAGCTACGATTTGCTGGGGGCGATCTTTTCGAGCTTCTGTATCGGTAAGTGACACGACGCACACCATTCAGGAAAAATCTGGTTAAACTCAAGCTAACGACTCGCCTCAGGGGGTGTTTCATGACGCATCAATCGATCACGGCAAGCTGGCGGCATGCAACCTTGGCCGTCGCGATCGTCGCGGCGCTCGGCATGACCGCTTGCGGAAAGAAGACAGCTCCTGCGGTGCCAACGGCAGGAGAACCAGCGGCTTCTGCAAGCACAACGGCAGCGCCTGCGGCGTCAGTCGAAACCGACGCCGATCTGCTGACCAAGGCCAAGACCGCCTTCAACGAAAAACGCCTGTATGCGCCAGCGGGCAACAACGCGATCGAATATTACCTTGCACTGCGCCAGCGCAATCCGAAGGATCAGAGTACGAACGATGCGCTGAGCGACCTCATCACCTACGCAATCATCGCGACCGAACAGAACCTCAAGAAGGGCGATGAACCAGGACGCATCGAGGCTGCGCGCATCTTCGCGCTGCTCGAGCGTGTGGATACCAATGCGCCCTCGTTGCCGCGTCTTCGCACCATGATGCAGAAGGAGGCGGGCGACGAACTCAAGCTGCAGCAGGATACGGCCAAGAAAGCGCAGGAAGATCTGGCCAAGAAGACCGAGGCGGACAAGCTCGCCGCCGCCGCGAAAGCAGCGCAACAGGCCGCGGCGACCCAGACAGCCGGCACGCCGCCGACGACAACGCCCACATCCGGCCCGGCGCAACCGCGCCCCGCGCCGACGCAGGTAGCGACCCCCGCACCAGCGCCTGTTGAGCCGACGCCTGCACCAGTGCCGACACCGGCGCCACCACCACCCAAGCCCGTGCACGCAGGTTTGCCCGATGTCGTCAGTAGCGTGCAACCGGTCTATCCGCGCGATGCGCTGCGCGAAAGCATCTCCGGCGAGGTCACGGTCTCATTCACGGTCAACCCCGATGGCAGCGTCAGCGGGGCCACGGTAGTCAGCGCCAATCCGAGGCACGTGTTCGATACGGCGGCGCTCGAAGCGATCCGTAAATGGCGTTTCGAGGCATCGAGCGAATCGGCAACCGGGCGCCGCACCTTTGCATTCAATCCGGGCAACTGATCGGTACGCGCCATTCGAAAGAGAGTTCATACGAAGCCGGCCTGATGCCGGCTTCGTTGTCTGCGGACCTGCTGCATCCAGGCCTGCGCGCGACCTAGTGCGGATCGCCTATGCCGAGATCGCGAGTTTCTCGCGGTGGTACAGGCGGGCGGCGATCAACCACAACAATGCGCCGAGCCCGAAGCCGACCGACAAATACACGGCCCATTCGTTCGCGGTCACGGTTTCCATCCGCAGCAGTTTCATGATCAGCTGGTTCTGCGCCAGGAACGGCACCGCGAATTGCCACAGTTGGGTCTTGACCGGGTTCACCATCAGCAGGATGGTCGGGATCATCGGCAACAGCATCAATACGCTCATGTAGCTCTGCGCTTCCTTGACGCTCTTGGCCGAGGCCGCGATCAGGGTCAGCAGGGTGGTGCCGAGCAACACGACCGGCACCAGCACGATCAGCAACTTCAGCATCGTCACGATCGACACATCGAGCTTGACGCC
>JAYSXN010000167.1:0-15984 GCA_043717405.1 Gammaproteobacteria bacterium | reverse complement strand
ACGATGACGTCTGACTTGTTCGTCTCGTCCGCTTCGGTCCACGGTCCGCCATACAGAAACGGCACCTTGAACATGGCGAAAAAATCCCGCGTCGGCGCGATGCCTTCGGCCACGAACGGCGGCAGGTCCGGACGGCCACTGTCCATTCCGGAGCTGATGCCATATACCGCGGTGCGCCGCACGCCCTGTCCGCTGCGCAGGAGGTTGCTGGCGTCGATGTAGGTCATCTGGTTGCTGGGTTCGTCGGCGGGAGTGAAGCCTGCGGCGGGCGCATTGTCCAGGCGCGGCACGAACAAGCGGTCGCTCTTGTCCGGAATGGGATCGCCCGACATCACGTACAGCACCGTGAAGGTGGCCATGCTCGCGGCCACGCCCACTGCGAGCGTCACCACCATCAGCGCGGTGAGCATGGGGTTCCTGCGCAAGCTGCGCAGGCCCAGGTTGAAGTAGTACTGGAACATGGCCGGGCTCCTAGTATTGCGCAGCAGCGACGGCGGCCAGCGAGGCCGTGGTTTCACGCATCAGGTCGGAGACCTGACCGTCGATGATGTGCACGTTGCGTTGCGCGCGCGCGGCAAGTTCCGGATCGTGGGTGACCATCAGGATGGTGGTGCCCTGGTCGTTGATTTCCTCCAGCAGTTCCATCACCCCGCGCGCCATCTGCGAGTCGAGGTTGCCGGTAGGCTCATCGGCCAGCAGCAGTTTCGGCGATCCGGCAAGCGCGCGCGCAATGGCGACGCGCTGCTGCTGGCCGCCGGACAATTCGGCCGGAAAATGCTTGATGCGCGACGACAGCCCGACGCGGCCCAGGGCGTCCTCGATGCGCTTCTTGCGTTCGGTGGCGCCAAAGCCGCGATAGCGCAGCGGCACGTCGACGTTGTCGAAAAGATTCAGGTCCGGGATCAGGTTGAAGCCCTGGAAGATGAAACCCAGTTTCTCGTTGCGCAACTTCGAGCGCGCGTTGTCATCCATGCCCCTGACATTGACGCCATCCAGTGCGTACTCGCCGCCGGTGAATTCCTCCAGCAAGCCGGCGATGTTGAGGAAGGTGGTCTTGCCCGAACCCGATGGCCCGGTCACCGCAACAAACTCGCCCTGGCGCACGTGGATGTCAAAACCGCGCAAGGCATGCGTCTCGATCATGTGCGTGCGGTAGACCTTGCTGAGGTTGGTCATACGAAGCATCGGGCTTCTCCTTGGGTTATGCGAGTAGGGTTAGTTGTTGACGGAGACGCGTTCGGCGCCTTCGAAGGTATCGGTGCCAGAGACGACCACCTGGTCGCCCGGCTGCAGGCCGGAAAGAACTTCCACCGAGGACACGCTGGTAGCGCCAGTCTGGACCGGGCGCCGTACCGCGACGCTGCCATCCATCACGTAGGCGAAACGGCCGCCCTCGCTCTCAACGAATGGTCCGCGCGGCAGCATGAGCACATTCGGTCTTTCCTCGATCAGCACGCGCGCGGTGACCCGCTGGTTCTGCCGCAGCCCGGGCGGTTGCTTGCCATCGAAGCGCACCCGCGCCAGCACCTGGTTGCGCACCACTTCCGGCGACAGCGCCGACAATTTGCCGGTGGCGGTAACGGCGCCGATGTTGACTTCCGCGCTCATGCCCAGGCCTAGGTCGTCGGCGTAGCTTTCCGGTATCTCGAGTTCGATTTCAAGCTGCGACAGGTCCACCACGGTCATCAAGGGCGTGTTTGCCGCAACGACGCTGCGGTCGGCCACCGACAGCGTGCCCACGACGCCATTGACCGGCGAGCGCACGTTCAACTCGTCCACGCGCCGCTGCGCATCGGCAACGATCAGGCGCTGGCGCTGCAGTTCGTTGAGTCGCGTGCTGGTCTGCAACGCGACGTCCTGAATTTCCAGGCCGGACGCCTGCCCGGCCTGCTTGCTGCGAATCTCCGCTGTCTGCAGCGCATCTTGGGCGCGCAGGTAGTCGACTTCGGCAATGGCGCCGGCCTTGTAGCCGCCTTCGGTGCGTTGAAGGATTCGCGATGCACCCAAGCGCGCAACTTCGGCCTCGTCGGCATCGCGGCGTGCAAGCAGTCGCTGCTTTTGCGCCAGGATGCGCTGGCGTGCAACTTCTTCCTCCAGTTGCGCCAGCGTGGATTGTTCGCGGGCCAGCTGGTTGCTCAAATCCGGCGAGTCGAGCACGGCGAGCAGGTCGCCTTTCTTCACCGCGTCGCCGGCATGGATTTTCAGCGTGACCGTGCTCACCGCCGGCGCGAACAGGGTAGGGCTGACCGCGGCTACCACGCGTCCATTCACCGATGCATCGCGCACCAATGTGCCGCGCGTGACCGTTGCGATGCGCAAGCGCGAAACATCTATCGACCGGGAACTGCCCAACCAGGCGGAGAGCATCAGCGCGACGGCCACGCCCCCCGCGGACATCAACGCCACGATGGTTAAGCGTCGGCGCTTGCCGTGGTTTGGCGGGGCTGCAAGGACAGTGTCCTGGCCAGATGTGTCGGGAATCATCGGCAAAATGCTCGCTGGTTTTGTTCAAGCCTTGAGCAGGAACCGTGCCAATTCGCAAGTCATTGAATAGCCTTGTAAATCTAGCTGGCAATAGGCCCGCTGAGCTGTCCGGCAGATGTCCGCGGGCAGGGCGGACAGCGCAAGGCGTCGGCGGCTTCGCGCTAAACTGCGGCCCTCATAGAAGGAATCGCCGTCATGTGCGGAATCGTTGGAATCAGCGCGGCGCGACCGATCGTCCATCACCTGATCGCTGGCCTGCAGGCGCTCGAATACCGCGGCTATGATTCCGCCGGCATTGCCATGCTCACGCCCAACGGCATCGAGCGCTTGCGCGCGAAGGGCAAGGTGCGCGACCTGGACTTGCTGCAAAAACAAAGCGGCTTGGACGGCTTCAGCGGCATCGCGCACACGCGCTGGGCCACGCACGGCGTGCCGAGCGAGATGAATGCGCATCCGCATGCTTCCGGTCAGGTCAGCGTCGTGCACAACGGGATTATTGAAAACCATGCTGCCCTGCGCGCGGAACTTAAGGCCGATGGCTTCGAGTTCGCCTCGCAAACCGACACGGAAGTGATTGCGCACATGATCGAGCGCGATCAGCAAAGTGGTCTGAGCTTGTTCGCCTCGGTGAAGAAGACCGTAGCGCGCCTGCACGGTGCTTACGCGATCGTGGCGATCTCGGCACGCGAGCCCGGCACGCTGGTGGGCGCGCGCTTTGGCTCGCCACTGGTAGTGGGCTACGGTGAAGGCGAAAATTATTTCGGCTCCGACGTGCATGCGCTGATCCCGCTGACGCGCAACTTCAGCTACCTGGAAGAAGGCGACGTTGCCGAAGTGACGCTGGCCGGCGTCACCATCTGCGATGCCAATGGCCAGCAGGTCGAGCGCGTAAAAAAAATCTCCAGCTTCAATGCCGAAGCCGCGCAGAAGGGCGGCTACGCGCATTACATGCTCAAGGAAATCCACGAGCAGCCGCAATCCATCGCCGACACGCTGGAAGGCCGGATCGCCGGCGGCAAGATACTTACGCAGATCTTCGGCGTCGATGCCGAGCAACTGCTTGCCGCCACCCAGGCGGTGCACATCATCGCTTGCGGCACCAGTTACCACGCCGGCCTGGTCGCCCGCTACTGGATCGAGCAGCTTGCCGGCGTCCCGTGCACCGCCGAGATCGCCAGCGAATATCGCTACCGTGATCCGGTGGTGCAGGCCGGCACCTTGTTCCTGACCATCTCGCAGTCGGGTGAAACCGCCGACACGCTGGCGGCGCTGAAGCTGGCCAAGCAGCGCAATTACCTGACGCAGATGGCCATCTGCAACGTGCCCGAGTCCTCCATCGTGCGCGAAGCCGGCCTGGTGCTGATGACCCGCGCGGGTCCGGAGATCGGCGTCGCGTCGACCAAGGCTTTCACCACGCAGCTGGCCGCGCTGGCGCTCTTCACGCTGGAACTTGCGCGCATCAAGGGTCTTTCCCCGGAGGTGTACGCCGATGGCGTCAGCCAGCTCGAGCACCTGCCCGGACTGATTGGCGAGGCCTTGAAGCTCGATGGCAAGGTGCGCGAGCTCGCCGAGGATTTCGCAAGCAAGCACCATGCCCTGTTCCTTGGCCGCGGCACGCATTGGCCGGTAGCGATGGAAGGCGCGCTCAAGCTCAAGGAGATCTCCTACATCCACGCCGAGGCCTATGCGGCCGGCGAACTCAAGCATGGACCGCTCGCGCTGGTGGACGAGGACATGCCGGTGATCGCTGTGGCGCCGAACGATGCCTTGCTGGACAAGCTGAAATCGAACATGGAAGAAGTGCGCGCGCGCGGCGGCGAACTGTATTTATTCGCCGATGAAACCGTCGCGCATGGCATGACCGGCCGCCACGTGGTGTCGCTGCCGGCCGCCGGCATCATTGCCGCGCCGATTGTGTCCACCATTCCGCTGCAATTGCTGGCGTATCACATTGCCGTGCTGCGCGGCACCGATGTGGACCAGCCTCGCAACCTGGCCAAATCGGTGACGGTGGAGTAAGCGCTCAACGGGTGGGCAGACGTTTATGGCCAATTAATAGATTGCTATCCTATTGAATAGAGTTCTATCGCGACAAATAAAGTACTGTCCTCATGCAACTCGTCGCAACCCAAACGTATGTCTGCTGCACAGGTTCGAACCAGCGAAGCTTATGAAAGTCTCGGATCCAGCTTTGTTTAAATCATAAATCGAGCCCACATGCGAATCTGCATATACGCAGCGTCTAGTCCTCAAGCGGCACCAGAATTCCACCAAGCGGCACGTTTGCTTGGCGAACTCTTAGCCACCAGTCGATGTACGGTTGTGTACGGCGGCGGATCGCGTGGCTTGATGGGCTCGCTGGCCGATGGTGCCCTCTCGCAAGGTGGTGAGGTGATCGGGGTCTTGCCCAAATTTATGGCCGACTTGGAATGGGGCCATCCGGGACTCACGCACCTTGAACTAGTCGAGGACATGCGCGAGCGTAAACACAAATTGCTGACCGGGTCGGATGCTGTGATTGCTTTGCCCGGCGGCTGCGGCACTCTTGAAGAACTATTCGAGGCGATTACCCTTAAACGTCTGGGACTTTATTTCAATCCGATCATCCTGCTAAACACCCGCAGTTTCTACGAACGCTTGCAAGGTTTTCTCGCACACATGACCAAGGAAAAGTTTATGCACGCCGAACACGGGCAGATGTGGTCTGTAGTGGATACGCCCGAGCAAGCCTTGCCAGCTATTCGCGCCACACCAAAGTGGCGCGAGGATGCGCGAAACTACGCCATCGTGCGTTAGGCCAGACTCCAAACTACTTTCGACAAATAGCCTGACAAGGTTTTCTACAGATACGGTGCAACACAAGAAATGCCCGCTAAGGCTGACGGGTTCGGAGTGCTGACGGGCTTCTTCCGGACAACGCAGCTGCGTTGTCGTGTACCGCTTGTAGGGGCTTTTTGCATGCGCCAGGTGCGGTTTTTGGTAAATGGCTGTGGTGAGGGTTTGGTCCACACCATAGGTGCCGACTGCCCACTCTCAATCCTGAGATTCACCTGCCCGTCAATCCCCAAGATGCGGTCAACGGCCATGGTCAGGTCTTATGTGCCTTTACACGCCTCGTACACCTGGTCATTTAGGCTCCTTATTAATTCAAATGTGCGATGCAATCCAGCTTGATTGAGAATCGTTTCCCGGCTGTCCTTTTGAGCCTGGCATCTAGCCCTAGCACCCTCGCTAGGATTAGCCTGAGGGGGGTTCCAGCTACTTTGGAATCCCCCTGTGCCGGTGGCCGCAGCCAGTGCAGCCTGGGCGTCACGTAGGCGCGCCTCTGCAACGCGTCGGTTCCGCTCCTGCCATTCGACGTTCGCCACTCTCCGTTCTTCTGCGCTCCCGGTTTCTACAGTCGGCCAGCTCCCACAAGGCCACCGCTGAATGACAACGCCTTCGGATCCGGAGCAGCTGTAGTACGGCTGGGGGGTCTGAGGGACGGCTTCAAATCTTCGAGATGCTTCTGAGCGCGCCGCACTTTGGCGCCACAGGGCTGCTTCTCCTGCCTCGCGACCGATCCGGTCCGCAACCGAGTTGGTTTCGGCTGCCTGCTCGTCGGTGAACCAGACCGCAACCCCTAAAGCCGCGCCGATCAGGACTACTGCAGCCGACAGCTTGATGGTGAAATCAGCGGCGTCTCGGCGAGGGCGTTGTGCCCAAGAAGGTTTTGAGCGGTTCACATCGTCCCCGTTGCGTCCTCTTAGGAGCCCCATTCTGGGCCAATTCGTTCGCAGTCGACGAAAGAAGGCTTTCTCATTTCTGAGGCAACCTACCGCCGTGCCTACCCTCGGAATTGATAGGGTCGCAAACGACCAGGCAGGTCGCTCAATCAGACCGGTCCGGAAATCAGCTCAGCAGCTGTTGCGCCAAGCCGCCTTTCCAGATTCTTCCAGGGATTGGGCCGGTCAAAAGTACGAACCGTGTCCCGCAGAGAATACCCGTCGCATTGCAGCGCCGTCGCCGGCCACGGCAACTGCGCTGGTTAGTCTCGATGACATAGTTGGTTGAGACCGCACTGAATCAGCCGATCACCCATCACCGACAGTAGTAGGCGACAAGATAGTGTTACCGTAGGAGGCCATGTTAGCGATGCTGCCCATCTTCTATTGTTCTGCAGGCACGAAGCTTCCGCCTAGGCAATGCAAGCCGTCGGCCCGTCTTATGAGGCTCATTCATTCGCGCCCTGTTCCGGAGCCCATGCCTTGTTGCCAGACATATCAGAAACATGCCTGCGCCAAAGCGACGGCCCACGGCGTTAAGGCTTCGGTGAGCGTCGGAAGGAAGGCTGGCAGAAGCCAGCGCCGTTTACTTGCAACGCAGAGGTCGGCGTACACACTGGGAAAGTGCCGCGATGGATCTCGATCACTGCAATTGTTTTGGTGCCTACGCGGAAATCGGCGAACTATAACGGGAATGATTTGAGGGCGCTAGGATTAAGTGCCCAGCGGCGGCAGCCTCAGCGACAGCTGCTTTTTTTGTGAGCCGTAGGTCACGCCGAAATTGGCCGATCTTCAGCGAGCGGAAACACAACCAGCACTCATTTGCGCATGCCCCCGGCCTGCCGCTCAATCGCCCGCCCCTCGTTTGAGCGTGGGTCCGTTGCTACGCATTCGCTAGTCATGGCCGCTAAAGCGGCTAGCTATCATCACGTGAGACCGATCGGGAATCAAAGGCTTGAGAGTTGAGTCACCGGCCGGGGCCGGGAGGCGAAAAGCCACGAGCACCACCAAACAAGGGGAACCTCGTTTGGGTGAAGTCGCGAACCTGGGGCGACTACCATTCTGGCAATGGCCATAGCGGTGATCACTCGCTAAAAGTTCGCTCCGTCGCGGTAACTCAGAGCTACCAAGTCCCCTTCGCTATCTCATCCGGTGTCAGCACTTTCTTCGGCTCGGGAAAAGGCGACTGGACACTTTCGGAACGCGGCGCATTCCCGGTTGGGCTCAAACTGACTTGCGCCTCCGGCTTGCTAGGAGCCGATGACCACTGGCTAACTTGAGCCTTAATTTCTGGCGGCAACTCGACAGGATGCGCATCTACTACCGGGCTTGGCACCGCCTCTCGCACGCCAAGCTCTAAGACGCCTGGCTCAGGCTGGCGGACCGACGCGGGGCTGTGCCATTTCTGCCATAGAAAATAGGCTGTTGCGAGCAAGCACAGGGTGAGCGCCAGCGGGATCGTTTTTTTTAGAGCCAAGGGACTTAGCACATCGCTTTCCTTGTTGATCCCAGCACACAGTTGCAGCTATGACTTACGTGTATAGGACAGCAAACTGCCTAGTCTGTCTTCTCAACTAAGTAGAGAAGTTTAGACTTGAATGACTGCTTGTGTAATCCGAATCGTTCGCAGTCTCTGTCCGTAACCTGTGCCAGCTTTGCACCATTGGTTTCAATCGCGAGAATGATCCGGCAAGACCCTGAGGTGAACTTAAGTTCGTCAACATCATACGAATGCCCTTGCGGATCTCCGATCGACTCAGTGTCTCCCTCTCCAGTATCTTTAGCCACCCCGGACACTCGTCCGCGGAGCCGCAATAACGGGTCGAAGGTGGAGTAAGAAAACTTGATCTTTCCGGGCGCCTCTCTCCGGAACCTCAGTTCAGTCTGAACACCGCCGGTTTTTGATTGCAACACCTGGAGCGCAGACTTCGAGTGTAAATGGCCGACGGGCATAGTCGAACCGCACAGAAACATGGATAACGTTATCAATGACAACTTCGCAACTTTGCGCTTTGTAATCATCGAGTACTACCGCCGGCTTCCGCCCCATTTATGACCGGAAGATAGTAGCTCGGTATCCAACCAGTCGGGTAGCGTGGTTAACTCCTGCAATTTCTACGCACCGCTTCAGCACTTCCTCGAGCATGTGATCGAAGAGCGATTCATGAATTCCGAGCACATCCAGATGTGGTCCCTGGTGGATTTGCCAGGCGAGGTGCTGCCTGCGATCAAAAACGCGCCGACGTGGCGCAAAGATGCGCGCGACTATGCGATTGTTCGTTGAAGCCTCACTCGTAGTTCAACGCCGCTACGGTTGGAATGCGCATCGCCGCCCTTGACGGCAGTGCGCACGCGACGACGGACACGAGGACTATCATCCCCAGCCAGCGCAATACCCCGTCCCCGTTCGGCACGATGTGCGTTGGCACGGTGAACATGACCTTGCCAAATGCATTCGACAAAGTTACCGACATTGGGATCGACAACGGGATGGACAGCAGCCAGCCGATGACCGCGATGAGCAGTCCTTCTACCTGGATCATGCCCATGATGGTTCCGTGTCCTGCGCCGATCGCGCGCATCACGCCGATCTCTCGCGTGCGCTCCAGCACTGCCAGGCTCATCGACGAGGCCAGGCCCATGCCGCCGATGGCAATCATCACCCAGCCCATCGCACCGAGAAACCCGACCACCATTGACAAGTGGTCTGCCACGGCAACGCGCGATTCGCTGGACAGTTGGCTGCTGGCGACCTGCATCCCCGCTGCCTCGAATGCATTGCGCAGGCGCAGGATGGCGTCGAGCCCGGACGCGGAATCGTGTCGGCTTGCTGCAATGACCACGGTCGAAGAATCGGTATTTCCGTGCAACGATTGCAGCGTCGCGAGTGGAGCGTAGGCAAGGCTTGCCGGGCCCGATTCGATCACGCCAACTACGCGCCAATTGATGGATCTGTCGTTGATCGGCAGTGAAACGGTTGCTCCCACCTTCAAGGAGGGTTCATCCCTCAATAGTGCCCGGCTGACGACGATGGCGTTGCCATCGGACGCATTGAGCCAGCGTCCCTGGACGATGACGGGCGTGAGCATGGGCGTAGCCGGTGGCACACCGACAAGTGCAAATTTGTCGCCGGTCATTCCGTCCGCGTAGGCAAGGCTGACCGTTTCGCTGGCAAGCGATTGCATGCGCGCTATCCCCTCGACGCGCGCTACCACAGCTTCGATGCTTGCTGCCGGGCGCGGTTCGGCAAGAGCCAGCACGATGTCATAGTGCTGGCTCGCAAACAGCATGTCTACCGAGCTTCGGACGGAGCTGCGCAGGTTGTCGGCGCCGAGAAAGACCGCGCCCCCCACAGCCAGCGCAAGCAGGGTAAGCAACATGCGCTGTCGCCGACGGAAGGCGTTGCCGATCGCCAGCAACAGCGGCCGTCCCAAGCCAGGAATGGACATCCTGCGCTGCAGGTAGAAGCCTCCGCTGGCAGCCGATATGCCTGGGTTACGCAGCGCTGCGTTGACGGGGAGTCGGCACGCACTGCTTACCGGCACAAGCGCCGCCAGAACGGGGAGCAGGCAGCCAACCACGAGCTGCAACCCAATCGCCCACCACGGCACAACCTGTCCGGCACTCGGGAAATTCAACATGTCGGTCTGCATCGTTGCGTAAGGCCGCGCCAGTGCGAGCGCGGCGGGCACGGCGATGGCAGAGGCAAGCAGTCCGACTATCGCGGCAAAACCAAGATACATGGCTCCGATCTGGCCTGGCCGCGCGCCGAGGGTCTTCATCACCCCGATCTCGCGCGCCTGGCCGGCGAGCATCGCAGTCATGAGGTTCACTATCAGGAAGCTTGCAACCAGCAAGGTGAGCAAACCGAACGCGCCCTGGGTGAGCGTGAGTGAATTCATCTGCGCTGCATGCGGGTGTTCGCCTGGTACGGGCACGTCCACGCTCGTTACCCGATGGCCGCTACGCTCGATGCCTGCCTTGACCCCGTATGCGATCCGGCGCACCGCTTCGCGATCTGCGTGGGTGTCGCGAACGACGATCTGCAACTCGTCGAACGTGGCCGAGGACCCGAGCTGGGCCATCGTGCCCGGCGTGACAAACCCATAGACGACATGGTCCATCCAGCCGGGAGGCAGGCCAACGTCGCGGGCGACGCCGCTGAGCTTCAGCGCGCGCGGGGGCTGTCCTTTCAAGCTCATATCCAGCAACGCGCCGAATTGCGCGCCGGACAGTTCCAGCGCGGATTTCTCCAGGACAACCTCGCCATCATTTGGCGGCCAGTGGCCTTGCACGGACTCCAGCCTGCCGATGTCGGATGCCTGGAAGTCGCGCAGTGCGAACAGTTCGGCAGTCAGTTGCCGTCCGTTCGATGACAATTTTGCCGGGGCAACGCGGCGCGCGCGCACGGCAGCAATCCCGCGCGTTGCGCGTACTTGCGTCAGCAGCGTGTCATCGACTGCATCGACCCGCAACGTCGCCGAGACGGGATGGCTCTTGCCGTAGGTCTCCGCCGTGACGCGCTGCACCAACGCCCAGGTATCGAGGATGGTCCCTGCGCCTACGAGGCCTGTGGCAACTGCAAGCACGACCAGCAGGGTGCGAGATTTGTGCAGCCATGCATCGCGCAGCATCTTGAGCCAGCGCGGGCTCATGAGCTTGCCCCCACGTTCTGGCCGCACAGCACCGGATCAGACATGGGCGTGCGCCTCATCGCCGACGATCCGGCCATCGGCTAGCGTCACGACACGGGTCGCATGCGAGATTGCGCCGCGCTCGTGAGTGACCATCACTACAGTCTGGCCGCCGTGGACGAGTTCGCCAAACACGTCCAGCAGCGACTGCGCAGTGCGCGAGTCAAGGTTGCCGGTGGGTTCGTCAGCGAGCAGGATCGCGGGGCCATTTGCCAGCGCGCGGGCAACTGCGACGCGCTGTTGTTGTCCACCCGAAAGCGCGGCAGGCAACTTGTCGGCCTGATCGGCGACTCCGAGGCGGTCCAGCAGCGCCAGAGCCCGCGTACGACGTTCGCGTGCCGACCCGCGGTTCGCGAAGTCCATCGGCAACATGGTGTTCTCGGCCGCAGTCAGGGTCGGCAGCAACTGGAAGAACTGGAAAACGATGCCCACGGAGCTTCCGCGCCATGCCGACAGCGCACGTTCCGAGAGTCCACCCAAGGCGCGGCCGTCGACCACGAGTTCGCCGCACGTGGGCCGATCAATGCCGCCGAGCAGATTGAGGAGTGTCGATTTGCCACTGCCGGACTGACCGACTACGGCGACAAATTCGCCGCGCGCGATCGTCAGATCTATAGCAGACAGTGCCTGGAAGTGCCCCGCGGGAGTCGGATAGGATTTGCCGACGGCGCGCAACGAGATCACCGGCTGCAGGGCTTCGTAGTCTTCTTCGGGCGGGATGGCATTGCTGTGCAGCGAAGACGTCACGTTAGCGCTCCATGCGGAAGATGACGCACTGTAGGTGGGCCGTGTATGTGGCGACGCGCGGTTCGACGGGGTGTTTCGACGGTTGGGCGAATATTTGCGGACGTGGCCCTGGATCAGGAGGCGCCGGCATCGCAATGCCAAAGTGGCCTTCTAATCAGCCGGTAACGAAGCCTGTGGAACCATTCGGCGAAATCGAGGGCTCGGGGAATGTTGCTTGTGGCAGCCTGCGTCAACCCCATCCCGCTTTCCACGGAGTCCAGAATGAATCCACTTCGCATCCTCGCGGCATCGATGCTATTTGCCTCAAGCATTGCCTGGAGCAACCAGCCGGCGTTAAGCGCTGCTGCGCCGCCAGTGTTGCCGCCGCAGGCGCATCAGTTCGACTTCATGCTCGGCCAATGGACGATGGAGGTGCATCCGAAAGTCAGCGGTCTGATCGCGATGATCCACGGGACCCCAAAACTCCTGGGAAGCTGGCAAGCCAAACGGTCCGCGGCGGGCCCGGGTATCGAGGACGAGTCCCGCATCGTCGATGGCTCGGGCAACCCGGTTTCAATCATGCGCAGTCGGCGCACTTGGCTCGTCGCCGACAATCGCTGGAAGATAACCTCGCTGGACGTCCTGCGTAAAAGCCGCAGTAGTGCCATCGCGCGCTGGACTGGAAGCGAAATGCACGTGATCGCAGTCAATGTCGATGAAGATGGAACGCCGACACGGATCCGCACGCGCTATTGCCAGATCACCGCCAACAGCTTTCGCCTGGTCCAGGACCGCTCAAGCGACAACGGCCAGACCTGGGACGAGGGCACGCTTACCGTCGATGCCAGGCGTTCGGGGTCCGTTGCGTTGCATTGAATGATTCGTGCGGGCACTGTGCACAGAGGAGAATGCCGATGACGCGGGGATGGTTGTGGTTGCAGCTGGCGTTGGCATGGCTACCCATGTGGGCGCTGTTTGCCGCCGTCATAACGATGGCGCACGGTCTATCGGTTGCTTCGGCTTCGCTGGCCTCCTTGCGCATGATCGGTCCTGGCGCTTTGCTTGGATTCGCGGTCTACCGCTTTGCATCGCGGACACCCTGGCCGCATCCATTCCGGATCGGTTTCCTCGGCGTCCACGTCCTGGCGGCCTTTGTCTATTCATTGAGTTGGCTTGCCTTCGTGACGCTGGTCAGCAGCATCGTCAGGGGCGGCCTCACGATGACCGGCCCGAGCGTCGGCCTGTTCCTGATGACCGGGATATGGCTCTACATGGTCGTGGCTGGCGTGGCCTATACGAACCTCGCGGCCCAGCGGACCGCAATGATGGAGGCGCATGCAGCGCGCACCCAGCTGGATGCGCTGCGCTCGCAACTGCATCCACATTTCCTGTTCAACGCCCTGCACACGGTCGTGCAACTGATCCCGATAGATCCACGTGCCGCCGTCGGCGCCGCCGAGCAACTGGCAGCCACGCTGCGTACCACGATCGAGGAAAAACGCGACGTAATTCCGCTCGCGGAGGAATGGGCATTCGTGGAGCGCTACCTGTCGATCGAGGCCCTCCGGTTTGGCGATCGCCTGGCGGTACAAGTTTCGATAGATCCATCGGCAAGTGAAATGTTGCTGCCATCCTTCGCGTTGCAGACTCTGGTGGAGAATGCAGTGCGGCATGGCGCGGCTCCGCGGGTGCAGCCTACGACTCTGCGGGTCAGCGCGACCGGGCGCGCGGACGTTTTGAGCCTGAAGGTTGCCGATGACGGCATGGGTGCAAGCCTCGCCGATGCGAAACAGGAGTCGGGCACTGGACTGCGGCGGTTACGGGAGCGCCTGCACTGGCTGTACGGCAACGAGGCGCGGCTGGGCATCGCCAGCGAGCCAGGCATGGGCTACGCGGTGTCCCTGGATGTTCCGCAACGTGATGTTCCTCCACACGTCGACCGGCAATAATGGCTACTGAGACGTCGGCGAAAGTGGCTACGCTCATCGTCGACGACGAACCGCTTGCACGCGCTGGCATGCGCCGCATGCTCGAAGAAGTTGAGTGGATCGTGTGCGTCGGTGAGGCGTCGAACGGACCGGCGGCGATAGAGGCGATCGATTCGCTGAAGCCGGAACTGGTCTTCCTCGACATCCAGATGCCGGGGCTGTCGGGAATCGAAGTGCTGCGCCAGTCGCGACACCAGCCTTTCGTCGTATTCACGACCGCGTACGCGCAGCATGCGGTCACCGCGTTCGAACTTGGTGCGCTGGACTACTTGCTCAAGCCGTTTGGCGAGGCGCGCCTGAAGGACACGCTCGACCGTATCCGTGCCGCGTTTGGCGAGCCTCGCTCGTCTTCCCTTGATCGCATCGCTGAAGCAATGGGCCATGCGCCGATGACCAGGCTGTTCGTCCGGACGGGACGCAGCATCGTGCCGATCGCGATCGACAACATCGCCTGGTTTGAGGCCGTCGGCGACTACATCGCGGCGCATGTCGGGCCGACCCAACACCTTCTGCACTTGTCACTGAGCCAGCTCGAAGCACGCCTCGATCCGCACCGGTTCACGCGTATCCATCGCACTCACATCGTGCATCTCGACCATGTTGCGGCATTCCGGACCGACTTGAACGGACATGTCTTCGCTGAGATGAAGGATGGGGCGTCGCTTCAGGTGAGTCGCGCAAAGGCCCGCGAATTGCGCAAGCTGGTGCGTTGACCCGGGGGAGGGTCGGTGCCGCTGGAGTTGGTGCCCAACCCAAGCTGAATCGCTGCCGTGAGTGCTCCTTCCACATCACAACGGACGCTGCCAATCGCCTTAGCATTCGCTCAGCGTCCAAGGGTCCGATCCCGGGCCAGCCGACCAGGAGAAAGATATGTCCAAGCATTCCAGGAACATGCAGCGCGCCGCGCTGGCCTGCGCAGGCATTGCCGCGATCGCCATGTCCGCCAGCCAGGCGCGAGCAGGTGAAATTTTCGGCGGCGTGTACGCCCACGACGTCAATATCGTTACCCAGAGCGGGATCGAAAGCGGCGTTGACCTGCAACTGGGCTGGCGTGGCGGCCGCAGCGATGGACTCGCTTTTGTCGGGCACCCGTCGCCATACATTTTCGGGCAGGTCAACAGCACCGGCGACACCAGTTTTGCCGCGGTCGGATTGAGCTGGAAGTTCGGCAACCGCTTTTATTTCCGCCCCGGAATTGGCCTGGCCATCCACAACGGCCCCAATGACTTCGATCCCACTGGCCAGCGTATCTACCTGGGGTCGCGCGTATTGTTCGAACCGGAAATCGGCGTGGGCATGGCGGTGGGCGAGCGCACGACGGCTGAAATCAGCTGGGTACACCTGAGCCATGCGCAACTGGCGGGGCAGCAAAACCCGGGACTGGATACGCTGGGCCTTCGCATCAACTATCAGCTGCGGTAGCGCGGCGCCGCAATCACTGCGCGGCGTCGTCGTCGGTTAGTGGCTCGGCGTCGATGCCGACCGCTTCTTCATCCTCGGTCATCGTTGTGGTCACCGGTCCGGCAACCGGCACGCGGCGCCCTTTCGGTTTGGGGAGCAGCGCAACCGCCGCCTCGGCCGCCACGATCAGCTCGCCACGCCGCTCATCGGGAATCTGCTGCCAATGGCAGTCGAGGATGGCGCCTTCCAATGCGTACAGCAGGTTCAGGCTTGGCTTGAAACCGGCGCGGCGTACGCGCACGAAGGCTGACAACGCGCCCACGGCTTTTAAATCATCCAGCGTGCGCACGCCCGTTTGTCGCAGCCATGCCATGCCCTTGGGGCCGATGTTGCGCAGTTTTTCGGTCATGCCTGCGATTCCATGAAGATGGCGGCGATGTTCTCCAGTCCTGCCTGGTCTTGCGCATCGAAGCGGTCGAGCACCGGACTGTCCAGGTCGAACACGCCGAGCAATTGCTTGCCGCGAAACAGCGGAACAACCAGTTCCGAACGCGATGCCGAGTCGCAGGGTATGTGACCCGGGAACGCATCGACGTCGGCCACGCGTTGCGTGGTCCTGCTTAGCGCAGCCGTACCGCAAACGCCGCGTCCCAGCGCGATGCGCACACAGGCCGGGTGTCCCTGGAAGGGGCCAACCACGAGCTCCTGCCCGTCGTAAAAATAAAAACCCACCCAGTTCAATTGTGGCAGTGCGTGATATACCAGCGCGGCCAGGTTTGCCGCATTGGCCACGCGATCGCGTTCACCGCTGAGCAGCCCGCGCGCCTGTTCGGCTAGCTCGGCGTACTGCTGGGTTTTCGAGCCGGTAAGTTCAGCGCTCTGGAACATTCGTGGCAACCTGCATGGGGCAAACAGTGTAGCGCGGCC
>JAYSXN010000166.1:0-5590 GCA_043717405.1 Gammaproteobacteria bacterium | reverse complement strand
GGCGTGAGCCTCGGCTACGGCGATGCCTATGGGGACACCAGCAAGGCACTGTGCCGTGCCATCGATCCGCTGACCCAGCAACCGCTGCCCAATACCGGTACGCCATGCGGCTTGCCGTTCTTCAAGAACTTCTACGCTGGCGGGCCCGGCTCGGTGCGCGGTTTCACCGCCAATACTCTTGGACCGAACACCAACTACGGTGGCGGCCGCCTGCAGCCGCTCGGCGGTCCGGTCAAGACCACGGGTACCTTCGAGTTCTACTTCCCGAAGCTGCTTGGCGCGGGCGGCACGCGCATCTCGGCGTTCCTGGACTACGGCAACGTGTTCCGCAGCACCAGCGACATATCGTTGAGCCAATTCCGGGTGACCACCGGTCTTGCACTGCAATGGCAATCGCCGGTCGGGCCGATCTCGATCAGCTACGCAATTCCGATCCGCAAGCAGGACACCGACGAAGTCGAGCGCCTGCAATTCACCTTCGGCAACGCGCAGTAATCAGCCGGCGCGCGCCATGAGCAGCCGCGCCTATTCCGTGCAGGAACTGGCCACGCAATTCGGACTCGAAGTCCGGGGCGTGGCGGCCACCGGCTTATTGCGCGGGGTCGGCACGCTGGACTCGGCCAGCGCCACGCAGGTCGCTTTCCTGGCCAATCCGTTGTATCGCAAGCACCTGCCACGCACTGCGGCGGGTGCCGTGATCCTGCGCGCCGATGACGCCGACGCCTGTCCCGTGCCTTGCCTGGTCGCCTCGGATCCGTATGCGAGCTTCGCCAGGGTGGCTGCCTTGTTCGACCACGCCAGCGTTGCCCCGGCGGCGGGCATCCATCCCAGCGCCGTGGTGGATGCGAGCGCGCAGGTTGCCGCTTCGGCAAGCATCGGCCCGCTGTCGTGCATCGGCGCGCGCAGCGCGGTCGGTGAGGGCGTGGTGGTCGGCCCGGGTTGCGTGATCGGTGACGACTGCCAACTCGGCGCCGGATCGCAACTGATGGCGCGCGTGACCCTGGTAACCCGCGTGCGGCTGGGCGAGCGCGTGCGCATCCACTCCGGCGCGGTCCTGGGTGCTGAAGGCTTTGGCCTGGCCATGGATGCCGGCCGCTGGCTCAAGGTCCCGCAACTGGGCGGCGTGGACATTGGCGATGACTGTGAAATCGGCGCGAACACCTGCATCGACCGCGGTGCGATCGAAGATACCGTGCTCGAAGCCGACGTGCGCCTCGACAATCAGGTCCAGATTGGCCACAACGTACGCATTGGCGCGCATACCGCGATGGCCGGCTGCGTGGCCATCGCCGGCTCCACGCGCATCGGCAGCTATTGCCTGATTGGCGGCGGCGCCGGCATGGTTGGCCACATCGAAATATGCGACCGCGTGCTGGTCACGGCGATGACACTGGTCACTCACTCCATCACCCAGCCCGGGCAATATTCTTCAGGCACCCCGATGCAGGCCAGCCGCGACTGGCGCCGCAATGCAGCGCGCTTCAAGCAACTTGACCAACTGGCGCGTAAAATCGCCGCCTTGCCCCAGGCCGAGGAATGAGATGACTGCCACACCTGTTCCGCTGCCCGTGTGCGTGGATCGCATCAAGGCCTTGCTGCCGCATCGTTATCCCTTCCTGCTGGTGGACCGGGTCATCGAACTGGAGCCGCACAAGCGTATCCTCGCCATCAAGAATGTCACCATCAACGAGCCATTCTTCCAGGGCCACTTTCCAGGACATCCGGTAATGCCCGGCGTGCTGGTGCTAGAGGCGCTTGCTCAGGCCGGCGGCCTGCTCACCCAGTTGTCCGCGGAAAGCGATGGCCACAGTGCCGATCAGCAGGAAAAACTCTTCTACCTGGTGAAGATCGACAATGCGCGGTTCTCCAGCATGGTCGTGCCAGGCGACCAACTTACGCTGGAAGTCAAACTCAAGCGGATGATCCGCAACATGGCCATGTACGAATGTGCCGCGCGCGTGGATGGCAAGCAGGTGGCCAGCGCCGACATCCTTTGCGCCGAGGGCCGGAGCTGAGCATGATCCATGCGACGGCGCAGGTCGATGCCGGCGCGCGCATTGGCGCACGGGTCTGCATCGGCGCGTTCACCGTCATCGGTGCCGACGTCGAGATCGGGGACGGCTCCAGCATCGGCTCGCACTGCGTCATCAACGGGCCGACACGCATCGGCCAGCACAATCGTATCCACTCCCATGCCGCGCTCGGGATCGATCCGCAGGACAAGAAATTCCACGACGAACGCGCCGAGCTGGTCATCGGCGACCGCAATACCATCCGCGAGTTCACCACCTTCAGCCGCGGCACCGCCGACGGTGGTGGCAAGACGCTGATTGGCGATGACAACTGGATAATGGCCTATGTGCATGTGGCCCACGACTGCCACGTCGGCAGCAACACCATTTTCGCCAACAACGCCACGCTCGGCGGGCACGTGGTCATCGAGGACTGGGTGATACTCGGCGGTTTTTCCGGCGTGCACCAGTTCTGCCGCATCGGCGCGCACGCCTTCATCGGCATGGGTAGCCTGATCAATGGCGACGTGCCGCCCTTCGTGATGGTCGCCGACCGTTACGCCGAGCCGCGCGGCGTCAACTCCGAAGGCTTGAAGCGCCGCGGTTTCGATGCCGCGCGCATCGCCTCGATCAAGCGCGCCTACCGGGGCCTGTACATGTCCGGCAAACCGATGGCCGAAGCGCGAGCGGAGCTTGCCGAGGTCGAGCGCGATTCAGCCGATGTGCGGCAGATGCTCGACTTCATCCAGAGCAGCCAGCGCGGGCTGCTGCGCTGACGCCATGAAGATTGCGCTGGTGGCCGGTGAGGCGTCCGGTGACGCGCTCGGCGCGGGATTGATCGACGAACTCAAACGACGCTTTCCGCACGCGAAGTTTGCCGGTGTCGGCGGCGCGCTCATGCGCAAGGCTGGTCTCGACGCCTGGCACGACAGCAGCGAGCTATCGGTGATGGGGCTGGCTGAAGTCGTGCGGCACTTGCCGCGACTGCTGGCGCTGCGCCGTTCGCTTTGCCGGCAGCTGCTGGCCTGGCAGCCGGACGTGATGGTAGGCATCGATGCGCCCGACTTCAACCTCGGGCTCGAGCGCAAGCTCAAGCGCGCCGGGGTACGCACCGCGCACTACGTCAGCCCGTCGGTCTGGGCATGGCGCGAGGGCCGTGCCGCAAAAATTGGCCGCAGCGCCGACCTGGTGCTATGCCTGTTCCCAATGGAGCCGGCGATTTACGCGCGCCTTGGCGTGGTCGCGCGCTTCGTCGGCCACCCGATGGCTGATCAGTTCGCGCTGGTGCCCGATCGCAGCGCCGCGCGGCTGGTCCTCGGCGTGCCGGAGCAGATTCCAGTGCTTGCGCTGCTGCCAGGCAGCAGACTCGGAGAAATCCGCCGCTTGCTGCCGGTATTCATGGAAACGGCGCGTCGGCTAGCGCAGCAACTGCCCGACTTGCAGGTGTTGATCCCGGCAGCAAATGGCAATTGTCGGCAACTGATCGAGCAGCAGTTGGCAGATCCGCCAAGTGACCACGTGCGAGTGCTTGACGGGAACGCGCAACAGGCGATGATTGCCGCAGACGTCGTGCTACTGGCATCGGGCACGGCGGCACTGGAGGCGATGCTGGCCAAGCGCCCGATGGTCGTGGGCTACCGCATCTCCGCACTGACCTATCGACTGGTGATGGCCTTGGGCCTGATGAAGATCAACCGCTACAGTCTGCCCAACGTCCTGGCCAATGAGCCGATCGTGCCCGAACTCATGCAAGGTGAATGCACGGCCGACAACCTGGTGCCGGCTGTGCTGCACTGGTTCAATGATGCGCAGGCCCGGGCGGGGTTGCAGCCGCGCTACGCGGCCATCCATGAACAACTGCGCGGCAATGCCTCGGCGCGCGCGGCAGCGGCCATCGCTGAATTGTTGCCGGCGTCGTGAAGCTGCGCGAACTCATCGCCGGCGTCGATGAAGCCGGGCGCGGTCCGCTGGCAGGACCCGTGGTTTGCGCCGCAGTGATTTTGAACCCGCGTCGTCGCATACGCGGCCTGGATGATTCCAAGCTGCTATGCGAGGAAGAACGCGAAGCTTTGTTCCCGCTCATCCAGCAACGATGTCTCGCATGGCAGGTCGTGTTCGTCGGTCGCGAAGAAATCGACACGCTGAACATCCTGTGGGCCACCATGGAAGGCATGCGCCGTGCGCTATGCGCGATGCTGCCCGCCGCCACGCGCGCGATCATCGACGGTGACCGCGTGCCGCCCGGCCTGCCCTGCCCCGCGGCGGCCCTGGTAAAGGGCGACTCGCTGGAGCCGGCGATCATGGCCGCCTCCATCCTGGCCAAGGTCAGCCGCGACCGGCACATGCATGGCTTGCACGCACGCCATCCCGGCTATGGGTTTGATCGCAACAAGGGCTATCCGACCCCGGAACACTTTGCCTGCCTTGCGCGAATGGGCCCGTGCCACGAACACCGGCGCAGCTTCGCGCCAGTGCGCGACTGGCGTCCCGCCGACGAGCCAGGCAGCGGCGTTACCGGACTGCTCGAGGCAATCTGACCGCATCGGTCGCATTCCTGCCTAGCCCGAAGGTCATTGCGACCTAAGGCCTGCGAAAAATCATATGCAACCTTTCACAATGCACCGGCATCCATCCTGGTGCAGGGCCAACCCGTGGCCATAGAGAGGCAAGTCATGAACTTACGTCAGAACCAATGCGAAGCGCTGCCGCTGCAATTGCCGCAGGCGCGCAGTAACCCCGCCCGCAGCAGGACCGGTGGCCTTGACCTCGCCGATGCCGCGCTGCTGGCCTTCAATTACCAATTGCATGACGTGCGTCGGGACGCACCGTGCGTGGACGCCGCGCAGATCGAGGGGCTTGCGCAATGGTTGCGCGAACTGCCGGCGGAAACCGCCGAGGCAACGATCAGCCTGCGCATGGCGCGCGCCGAATCGCTGCGCCGCATGCTCGAAGACCCCGACTGGTCCATTCCCGCCGACATGGCGCAACGCGGGCGCCGGCTGCTCGATTACATCTGCCGGCTCGACGACCTCATTCCCGATGACGTGCCAGTGATCGGCCATCTTGACGATGCCCTGATCGTGGAGCTGAGCTGGGCGGAGTTCGCCGACGAGGTCAATGACTACCGGCACTACTGCAGCTATTGCCGCGAAAACCCGACCCGCGGCTCGGCCGATGATCGCCGTACCACATGGGAAAGCGCCTGCCTGGCCGAAGCCAGCGAAATGTTGCATCGCCAGCAGATCCGCCAGCGCGGCTATGCGCGGCCCAGCCCGATAAGCCGGCCTTTTCGCGTCTGCTGACGTAAGCCTGGCGCCCGGCTTTCAACGAGCCGGGCGCCGCCTGTCAAGCCTTGTCGGTGTGCGGCACGGGCCCTAAGCTGGGGACCTGCTTCCGGCGTCGCGCATGCCTCCCAGTTTCGTCCACCTGCACCTGCACAGCGAATACTCGCTGACCGATTCGACGCTGCGCATCGGTCCGCTGGTGGAACGCTGCGCGCAACTCGGGTTGCCGGCGGTGGCGGTCACCGATACCAGCAACCTGTTTGCGCTGGTGAAGTTCTTCAAGGCCGCTGAAGG
>JAYSXN010000165.1:0-1845 GCA_043717405.1 Gammaproteobacteria bacterium | reverse complement strand
AGCCATTGCGCCGCGACAGCCACCACTTCGCCGGGATCGGCCAGCGCGTCCACCATGCCCAATGCATGCGCCTGCTCCGACTCGACCATCGCGCCGGCAACGATGAGGCGCTCAGCACGCTGGGGCCCGACTACGCGACGCATCAGGTACTGGATCGCGTCGGGCACCGCCAGGCCCAACTGTGTTTCATTCAAACCGATGCGAAACGGACCGCGCGCCATGACGCGATAGTCGCAGCACAGCGCAAGCACGCAGCCACCGGCCGGGTTGTGTCCGGCGATGGCCGCGGCCACCGGAATGGTGGAGCGGGCGATGGCTCGTGCGGCTTCGAAAAACAGCGACCAGCATTCACCCAGTTCCTGTCGCTGCAGGCCCATCAGGTAGGGCACGTCCAGCCCGCCGGAAAAAACTTTCTCGCCGCCGGACAGGATCAGTCCGCGCGCTCCATTGCCTGGCGCCGCATCCACCGCACGACGCAGCGCGAGCAAGAGTTCCGGATTGAGCGCATTGACCGGTGGCCGATCCAGATGAATCTCGTGCACGACTCCATGCGGGATGATCTGTATCACGGCGCGGCTCCCTGGCTGATCAGGGCAGTTTGACATCCGCCGCCCAGCGATAGCGAACGGTGTAGGTCACCTTGCTCTCACCACCCGCCGGTACCGGCACCTCGAAGCTGATGGTCTGGGCGTTGCGCTTGTCGAACGGCAGGCTGTTGCCACTGACATCCCACTGGGTCCAGCGCGCAAGGCGTTCGTTGACCCGCACCGTCACCGCGTTTGCCTTGGCATTCTTCAACAGCAGCGTCACCCGCTCGGTCATCGTGCGGCCGGCACGATCGAGTTGGAAATCATTGCGGGTGCGCTCGGCGGTGAGGTCGAATACATTGCCGATGACCAGTGCGACGTCGGCATTCACTGGCGTGTGGCCGATGCTGGCTTCGCCGAGGAAGTCCTTGCCTTCGAACATCCGTGCGCGTCCAGCCGGCAGCGGCAGCCCGAGGCCTTCGGCTTTGCCGTTGCGGAAGCGCAAAGTCGCCATCACCGGTTGCGCCTGGCCGTCACCGGCGCCGTAATTTTCGTCGATGATCGGATACGGCGGTTGCCAGTCGCCAAGCTGGCTCGCCGTTTCGTAGCGGCGCTCGCAGGCGATGTTGCTGGCCGGATCAACCAGAGGCAGGCGCTGCACGCTGCCCTGCGGCAACGATCCGGCATTGGGCAGCCGATAGGACTGGTACTCGCCGGAGGCTTGCGCCTGCACGGCGCTGTCCGCGGCCATCATCGCTGGCGCCGCTACGGCGCGCGCGAATTTTTCCATCGGTGCGCCGCCACTCGGCGCGCGGTTGGGCTCGCCCGCAACCAGTACCAGGTTGACGTTGTTGAAGTCGGCACCGGACCGATTGACCACCATTGCCGCGCCTTGCAGCGACATCCTGCAGTCCTTGCCCAGGCCGCGCGCATCGACGTTGTACTCGGCACGCCACGCTAGTCCCGCGGTGGCGTAGTTGAGGTCGAATGCCTGCGTGCCGCCGGTCGCTGCGCCGAGGTTCCAGGTGAGCGTAGGTTCGTTGACCACGCCGGAGGGCAGGCTTGGCAGTTCGAAGCTGGAGTAATTGGCAAGTACCTTGATGCCGCCGCCGGGTAACCGCAACGTCAGCCCGTTGCCGGCCGAGATCAGTACGCCGGTGATGCGCTCGCGCTCGTTGCCAACGGCTTGTTCGACGACAACCGTCTGGCCAAGCGCTCGGCGCAACAGTTCATCCTGTCCAGCCACCGCGAAGTCGAAACGCTGGCCGCGCACGACCACCTTGCCCGCTGGCTTGAGCACCACCGAGCTTGCGTCAAG
>JAYSXN010000164.1:0-1846 GCA_043717405.1 Gammaproteobacteria bacterium | reverse complement strand
ACAGCTTGCACATCAACGGCAGGTCGATCATCGAGGCCTCGTCGACCACCACCAGATCGGCCGGCAGCGGGAAATCGGCGTCGTGCAGGAAGTCGACGCTGCCCCGGCGCCAGCCGAGCATGCGATGCAAGGTTTGCGCTTCGGCAGGCAGCGCGGCCGAAACGTCGCTGTCGAGCGTTCCGGCCGCACGCAATGCCTGGAGATTCTCGCGCACCGACTCCGCCAGGCGCGTGGCGGCCTTGCCGGTAGGCGCGGCCAGGAGGATGCGCGGAAATTGGCCGTCATGTCTGGCCGCATGCTGTTCGGCGAACAAGACCAGCGCGCGCGCCACGGTGCTGGTCTTGCCGGTGCCGGGGCCGCCGGTGAGCAGAACGAAACGCTGTTCCAACGTCGCGCGCGCGGCAGCGGCTTGCTCCTGAGCGCCGTCGCCGGCCGGGAACAAGGCCTCAAGGCGCGACTGCAAAAATATGTCCGTAGGCATCGGGGCGGTGCTCAGGCGTGACCGCACTGCCGCCGACAGCCTTTGTTCGTAGCGCCAATAGCGGGTCAGCGCCACCGCGTCGCCCTGGAGCACCAGCACGCCGTCCTGCAACCACGGCGAGGCTTGCAGTTGCGCCAGCCATTCGCGGAGCGCAGGCAAATCGGGAGGCTCGCGCTCACCGGCAGTTTCGATCAGCAACTCACCCACGCGCGCCAACGGCAGCTGGCTGTGACCCTGCGCCAGCGCGCTGCTGGCCAGCGCAGCGGCGGCAAGCACCCAATCCGGGGTCTCCGGTCGCAAGCGCTGCATGGTCTTTGCAAGACTATGGTCGATGCTGCGTAGCCAGCCGCCATGCGCCAACTCAAGCAGCAGGCTCATGCGCCGGCTCCCTGGAACAAGGCATCCAGCGCCAGGATCAGTGGCGTCGGCAAGGTCAGGGCATGCACGCCCGGCGCATTGCCATCGAAGCGATCCAGCCCACGCGCATACAGATAACGTACCCCGCCAAGGTGCCTGTCGATGTCGTATTGCGCGCCGAGCCGGAAGCGCAGCCAGCGGTGCAGCGCCAGGGAATACAGCACGTATTGCAAGTCGTACTCGCTGCCACGTACTGCCAGGCTCATTGCCGCGGCGTCATATGCGGGCAACTGGTTGGACTTGTAGTCAACGACGTAATAGCGGTCGTTGAAGACATAGATCAGGTCGATGCGGCCGGTGAGCAGGCCAGCCAGGTGCTGCCTGTTGCCGAACCCCTGACGGTCGCTGACGATGCCGAAACGATGCAGCAGCGCCATCAGCGCAGGCATCGCGGACGGCGCCAGCGCAAGATGGAATTCCATTTCGTTGCGGCGCATCGCATCCGGCAGGGCCGCCAGGCGCGCGCCATCGGGCAGCTGCACATTCAGTGTTTCGCTGATCAACGCGGTCAGCAGCGGCACGCCTTCCTCAAGGTCGGCATCGGAGGCATAGCCGTGTTCGCGCAGCGCCTCGATCACGACATCGAGCTCGCCCGTCGGCGGCAGCGGCGTGGACCAGTCCAGCCAGCGCGGCATGGATACATTCTCGAGCGCGGCGTGCATGGCATTGCCGAAGCGAGTGCCCGAGAACCGCGAGTACGCCAGCAACGGCGACGGCTCGCCCTCGTCATCGGCCGCCGCCGGCTCTGCACCGGCGTCTTCGTGGGTGAGCTGCGAAAAGCTGTAGACCCACCAGTCGCGGGGCAGCGAGCGCCGGGCGACCGCGGCCGCTGGCACATCCTGCACTGATGTGATCTCCGGCCGACACACGCCGGCCACGGGAGTGTCAACGGCCGCCTGCACGGCGATCGCGAGCGGCGCGCGCGACTGCAATAGCCCTAGCCGCGCG